>JACIZP010000163.1 GCA_014359355.1 Calditrichota bacterium
GATGTCGGCAGTGTCGGGTATCTCTCCTCCCTCTTCGCCAGCCCGTCGATTGAGGAATTGGATGCGCCGTGCTTTGATCTCGACCACGTTGCGCGTGGTGCCGTCTTCGCTCCGCCAGCTCCGGCTCTGCAGCTCGCCGTCGATGAGCACAGCGCTGCCCTTTTTCAGCGTCTCATAGCAGCTCTCTGCCAGCTTGTACCACGCAACTACCCCCACATAGCAGACGTTATCGCGCCACTGTCCAGTGTTGTCTTTGAACTTACGGTTACAGGCGATGTAGAAATTCGCTACGGGCGTGCCATTGGTCGTCTTCCGAAAAGTGGGATCACACGTCAAGTGACCAGCAATAATTACGGTGTTGATGTCTGGCATCTTCAAGTCGACCATGCGTCATCGCTCCTTCCCAAGCAAAAAGCATTTCAAAGAACAAGGCCTGTTCTGCCTTGTCTTTCTCGTCCTGACCACTACGCCCACGCGCCCCCTTGGAAAAGGTCTCCTACTGCTCCTCAGTTGGAGGGGCTGCTGGTGCCTCCGCGTTCTCTTCGGGCAACGGCGCAGCCACGGCCTCATTTGCTTCAGGGCCGGCCGTGTCGTCAGCTGCCTCGGTTGGCGCCGCCACGGGCGGTGCACTGGCTGTAGCAGCCGCCAGCGACTTCTCTTTGCGGAGCGCCTCGGCCTTCAGCGCCTGCTTGCTCAGCACCACCGTCAGGTAGCGCAGAATGGACTCATTGAGCTGGTACTCGCGCTCCAACGCCCGAATGATTGAGCCTTTCCCTGCGAAGCGGATGTGCACGTAATAGCCGTATTGTCGCTTCTTGATCTCGTAAGCTAACCGTCGTTTCCCCCAGCGCTGCACCTCCAGAACTTCTCCGCCGTTAACCGAGATGAAGCGTTCGAATCTCTTGACGATCTCGTCGATCTCACCGCTCTTGAGCTGCGAGTCGACGACAAAGGTGGTCTCGTACTGCCTCAAACTGTTTACCTCCTCCTGCTATGGGTGAAAAACTCTCTTGCTGCTCCTCACACAAAGAGCGGTACGCACACCAGGGCGACGATAGACATCAGCTTGATGAGGATGTTCAGCGACGGCCCGGCCGTGTCCTTGAACGGGTCGCCCACCGTGTCGCCCACCACCGACGCCTTATGCGCGGCCGACCCCTTTCCGCCAAATTGTCCAGCCTCGATGTACTTCTTCGCGTTATCCCACGCGCCCCCCGCATTGGCCATCAGCACTGCAAAAAGGAAGCCAGTGACGATGGCGCCCGCGAGCAGCCCCCCTAAGGCTTCGGGACCGAACGCCAGGCCCACTACCAGCGGTGCCACCACCGCCAATGCCCCAGGTGCCACCATCTGGCGCAAGGCACGACGAGTGCTGATGTCCACGCAGCGGCGGTAGTCAGGCTTGGCGGTTCCTTGGCGCAGGCCCGGGATCTCTCGGAACTGCCGGCGCACCTCCTTAACCATCTCGTAGCCGGCTTTGCCCACCGCATCCAAGGCAAGGGCACAGAAAACCACTGGCAGCATTCCGCCAATGAACAGCCCGATGAGCGTGTTGGGATCCTGGAGGCTCATGGAGATTTCGACCCCCTTCGCCCTTAACGCCTGGGTGTAAGCCCAGAAGAGCGCAAAGGCGGTGAACGCAGCCGAAGCGATGGCAAATCCCTTGCTGATGGCGGCGGTGGTGTTGCCTACGCTGTCCAAAGCTTCGGCGCGCCGTCGCGCTTCTTCGCCAAGGTCCGCCATCTGCGCCAAACCCGCTGCGTTATCGCTCACCGGGCCATAGCCATCCACCGAAAGCACTGCCCCCAGACTTGCCAGCAGTCCTACAGCAACCATGCCAAGGCCGTACACGTTGCCGAAGTGATAGGCGACAAAGATCGCCACCGCGGCGATGAGAATGGGGATGGCCGTGCTGAGCATGCCCACTCCCAGGCCGGCAAGGATGTTCATGGCCGCGCCGCTTTCCGCCGCCCTGGCGATGCGTTGCACCGGCTTGTTGCGGTCCGAAGTGTAATATTCGGTGCTCAAGCCAATGAGCATCCCTCCGACGATGCCGGCAACCGTCGCATAGTAGACGCCCACCTGGCCGATTTGCCAGCGCACCAGGAAATAGCCGCCGATCAGCACCAGCAGCACCGTCACCCACATCCCTGTGTTCAAAGCCATGCGCGCCCTGTGGGTCTGTTGCTGGAAGGTGTCGTCCTTGCCCTCCTTCCATCGCACAAAGAAGGAACCGATGAGGCTGGCGACGATGCCCATCCCTGCAAACAGAAGTGGCAGCGCCGTGCCTGCGGCGCCGTAGGTGGCCAGACCTATGGTCATGGCGCCGACAATGGAGGCGATATTCGACTCGAACAGGTCCGCTCCCATGCCGGCAATGTCGCCCACGTTGTCGCCCACGTTGTCGGCGATGACCGCTGGATTGCGCGGGTCGTCCTCCGGGATGTTCTCCTCCACCTTGCCCACCAGATCGGCGCCCACGTCCGCGCCTTTGGTGTAGATGCCCCCGCCCACGCGGGCAAACAGGGCGACAGAGCTTGCCCCGAAGCTGAAACCCGCCACGGTGTTGACGACGCCGTTCAGGTCACCTCCCAGGGCCCACTTGAGACCGGCCAACGTCAGCACCAGGCCGAGCGCGCCCAGGCCGACGATAGTAAAACCGAGCACGCTCCCGCCGTTGAAGGCCACGCGCAAGGCCCGCCCGATGCTCTGCGTGGCCGCCTGCGCAGTTGGCGCGCTGGCCCTGGTGGCCGCCCGCATGCTCAACCAACCCGACAACCCGGAGCAGAGAGCCCCCACCAGGAACGCCGCCCCGGTGAGGGGTTGAATGAACACGGCCAACAGGACAGCCACCCCCACTACAAAGAAGGACAGCCACAGAAACTCCCGACGGAGAAAAGCCATCGCCCCCTCTCTGATGGCGCTGGCGATCTCCACCACCCGCGCCGCCCCGGGGTCCTGGCGGCGCACCGCCAGGTCGTAAAGCCACGCCGCTACCAGTCCGATACCGCCTGCACCACCTGCCAACACCAGCGTCCGTGCGTCCATCCCGTCACGATCTCCCAGTGTGTTCCGGCCCGCAACGCGCTGAGCTCTGTATCTCGGGGTTGAACTGATTCATTGCCGCCGCCAGAGAAGAGGTCACGAAGGTCAAGCAGGCATCAACCGCCCGGTCAATTACCCCTCCCAACTGCTGCCATTCTTCACTCCCGAACTTGGACAGCACATACTCCACCATCTTCCCTGGTGGAAAGTGCGCGCCAATGCCAATGCGCAGGCGCGGGAACTGCTCGGTGCCCAGTTCCGCGATGATGGAAGCCACCCCGTTATGCCCGCCGTCACTTCCTTTGGCACGCAGCCGCAGTCGCCCAAATGGTAAGTTCACGTCGTCGTGGACTACCAGGACCGCCTCGGGGGAGAGCGTCAAGCTTCGGAGGAGGGCAGCCACCGCCTGGCCGCTATTGTTCATGAAGGTGAGCGGTTTTGCCACCACGCACCCTACACCCTCAACCTCCGCCCGGGCCAGTGCATAGAGACCGGTTCTAACCGCAAAGCGCGCTCCCAGGCGCTCCACCAGCGCATCGGCCACCAGGAAGCCGATGTTGTGCCGGGTCCTCACGTACTTGCGGCCAGGGTTACCGAGCCCCACTACGGCCTTTGTGACCTCCGTCATCTACCGTGCCGCCACCCTGCAGAAGGTTACTGCTGCTCCTGTTCACCCTCTGGGGCAGCCTCCTGTTCCTCGGCTTCCGCCACCTCAGGGGCCGCAGCCTCTGCCGCCTCACGAACCACTGTTGGTGCCGTCACGGTGGCCACAGACAACGAGGGATCTGTCAGGATGTGCGCCCGCTCCAGGACGAGATCCCTGACATGAAGCGACTCGCCGATGGCAAGCTTCGAGACATCGACATCAATGTGCTCTGGCAGGTCACCCGGCAGCGCTTCCACCTCGACCTCGCGCAGCACTTGCTGCAGGATGCCTCCACTCGTCTTCACCCCTTCGGGAATCCCCACCAGGCGCACGGGCACCATCAGGCTCACCTTCTGGTCCATGCGCACACCCATCAAGTCCACGTGCATTGGCACGTCGCGGAGCGGATCAAATTGCACTTCGCGCACAATACACTTGACCGCCTTGCCGTCAAGCTTCACATCGATGATGTTGGCTTCACTCTGCAGTGCGGCACGCAGCGCCTTCTCCTCGATGGCAATGGGTGTCGGCTCCTCGCGCCCGCAATAGTAGATCCCAGGGACCATGCCTTTGCGGCGAAGCTGCTTGGCAGCCTGTTTGCCGGTTGTCTCACGCCTTTCACAGATCAGTTCAGACATTGTAATTGCTCCATACGCAACGACCCATCAACCAAGAATCACGTTACGCTAAATAGCTTGCTGATCGACTTGTTTTTGTGGATCCGCCAAATGCCCTCCGCGAAAAGCTTGGCCACCGAGATCATCTCGAGTTTGTCGATGCGCTTCTCCGGGGGCAGCGCAATGGTATCGGTCACGACCAGGCGTCTGAGAGGAGCGGCCTGCAAGTTTTCGATAGCTGGCCCAGAGAGCACGGCGTGGGTGCAAAGGGCCGATACCGACTTGGCTCCTCGCTTCTCGATCAAAAACTTTGTTGCCTCGCAGAGCGTGTTGCCGGTGTCCACGATGTCGTCCACAAGCAACACATTCTTGCCCTCCACCTCGCCGATGACGGTGAGCACTTCCGTTTCATTCGGCCGCGGTCTTCTCTTATCCACCACTGCCAAAGGTGCATGCAAACGACGTGCGTAGGCACGTGCAATCTGGATGCCACCGACATCGGGTGACGCGATAACCAGCTCGGGGATACGCATTTTTTCGACGTGCTTGCACGCCACGGTGGCAGAATACAAATGGTCGACGGGTATGTCGAAAAAGCCCTGCAGTTGTGGCGCGTGCAAGTCCATGGTCAGCACGCGGTCGGCTCCAGCAGTGGTGATCAGATTGGCCACCAGCTTGGCGGTAATGGCCACCCGTGGCTTGTCCTTGCGGTCCTGCCGTGCGTAGCCGAAGTACGGGATCACCGCCGTGATGCGCCTGGCCGAAGCGCGGCGCGCAGCGTCGATCATCACCAGGAGTTCCATCAAGTTGTCTGCTGGCGCATTAGTCGACTGAATGAGAAAGCAGTCTGCGCCGCGAACGTTCTCCTCGTACTTGACCCAGATTTCGCCGTCGCTGAAGCGGCGCCGGCTGATCTTTCCTGGCTTCACGCCAAGGCTCTTGCAAATCGCGGTAGCCAAAGGCACGTTCGCCGAGCCGCTGAAAACCTTCAACTTTTCTGCCATGCGCGAAGCTCTCTTCTTGCTATTCTCCACGAGCACGATGGAGTACCTTTTTCCTCTGTCGAAAGAAGGAGCACGTTGCTGGGGCGGGAGGATTCGAACCTCCGAATGCAGGAACCAAAGTCCTGTGTCTTACCGCTTGACGACGCCCCAGTAGGAAGAGGCCGTCTGCCACCCGACCTCAGCGCAACTCCGGCGGGAGTTGCTCTTCAGTCAACCCTTTCTCTTCCATCAACTTCTTGCGATACACCGCAAGGACGGTCTTCTCAAGGTATTCCCGAAACTCGGGCGTGACGGGGTGGGCAATGTCGCGGTAGGTACCGTCCTCAGCCTTGCGACTGGGCATGCTCACGAAGTAACCCGTGTTCCCATGGATAACCTTCATACCCCGCACGACAAAGACGTTGTCGAAGGTCACGTTGACAAACGCCTTCAGCCTCTCCTCCTCGCGGAGGGTGATTGAGACTTCGGTGATTTCCATATGTAGCTCCCGGGCGGCGTTGCCGAGACTGAATACTCGCTGCCGCCCTCCCACGGAAGAAAGTCCTACGCGGTGCAGAGTTGACGCGCCACTGCCTCTGCCACCTCCCGGTAGCCGTACGTGACTGGACGTACCAGCACTGCCCTACTCAGCCTCGAAAGGGCCGCGCGGGCGCGTCGCGCCTGCTCCCGGCGCGTGAACAGCCCAAAGACTGCACCGCCGCTGCCTGACAAGCTACAGTAGAAGCCTCCCTCGCGACGCAATTCCGCCTTCAACTGCGCAATAGCCGGATAAGCGGCAAACACCACCTCTTCAAAGTCGTTGCCCAGCAGCTGCTGCCACTGCTGACGGTCGAGCAGCTCTGGGGCGCTGCGCGAAAATGTAACACTTTTCCGCCTCTTTGTCAAGTCAAATTTGGCCGCGCTGTAGGCCCATCTTGTAGATATTTCGACATTTGGAATTGCCAGCACGCACCAATAATCAGTCGGCAGCTCGATCCGGCTCAACACTTCGCCGCGCCCCTCTCCGATGGCGCTCCCTCCTAAGAGGAAAAAGGGGACGTCCGAGCCAATCTGGGCTGCCAGAGACAGAAGTTCCTTCTCCCCGAGGTGCGTACCCCAGATCTCATTGAGCGCAGCCAGCACCACCGCCGCATTGCTGCTGCCGCCTCCCAAACCAGCACCCACCGGAATGCGCTTGCGCAAGGTGATGCGTGCTCCTCGTTTGCAACCGGTGGCCATCTGCAGGGCCGCAGCCGCCCGCCAACAGAGGTTGTCCCTCCCTGCGGCTACACCCGGGTGAGGGCAGACGACCGTGACTTCCTCGCCATCGGGCTCCACGATAATGTCATCGCCCAACGAGACCTGCTGGAAGATGGTGCAAATGTCATGGTAACCGTCGCTGCGCCTGCCCAGGATGCGCAGCCCCAAGTTGATCTTCGCGAAAGAACGGAGGTAGACTTTCGCCATAGCGCGCAATTGAAAAAGGCCTCACGGGATCGTGAAGCCTTGTCTCATCTGCCGAGGACTCGCCGCAGTTCGGCGAGCAGTGTTTCCCTGTCTGCCCGTGAGACCTCCCTACCGTGAATTTTGACCCCTGGAGTTTCTCGTGCCAGCTGCCGCAGCTTGCGCACCGGGAGCCGCTCGAGCTCTTCCTCGGTGAGCGCGGGCCCCTGTACAGCCGGCGGGCCCCCTTCCTCGTAAACGATCGCCTCTGTATCCGCATGCGGGCGAGGAATGACGTGTGTGGCTACTAACTCACCCACACGGGCGGCGGCCGCTTGACCTGCGGCGACTGCTGCTCGCACCGCTGCCACCTCGCCAACCACTTTGACCACCACCAGCCCGCCAGTGCTCAGTTCTTTGCCCACCAGCCGCACCCGGGCCGCCTTGACCATGGCGTCAGCCGCCTCGATGGCCCCCACCAGTCCCCTAGTTTCAATAAGGCCTAAGGCTCGTTCATACATGAGCGTCACCGACCCTCGTGGTGCGGGGCGCCCCTACTCATTGACCTCCACATTGGGGCGTTTGGGCAGAATCATCTCCACATCAGAGTGCGGCCGCGGGATGACATGCACGGAGACCAGCTCCCCCACCTTCTCTGCGGCCGCCGCACCTGCATCCACGGCTGCTTTCACGGCGCCCACGTCGCCGCGGACCATCACCGTCACATAGCCGCCCCCCACCTTCTCCTTGCCGATGAGTTGCACCTTTGCTGCCTTGACCATCGCATCGGCCGCTTCGATGGCACCTACCAGGCCCTTGGTTTCGATCAATCCCAGGGCATCGAGCGTCATAGGGTCCTCCGCATGTTGCCTGTGCACGTTCGTTCCACCACAGTCGCGGCTAAGTTAACAAATCTTTGCCAAATTGTCAACCCATTTTTCCTGCCGCTCCACCGGAAGGTCACTCCTCTGCATATTGCTGCGCAAAATAGGTCGCGGTGAGCGGCTCGCCTGTTGCCCGTTGGATGAGCTCATCCCAATGGTAGCGCGAGCCAGGGGCGAATACCCGCTGCCGCAAAAACTCCCCTATGCGTGGCTGCCCCACGTAACCCAACCCCTGTTCGTCCACACCGCGCAGCACCGAAGTGACGAGGTAGTGGTGGAGTTGCGATGCAAAGAGCTCGCCCAGCATGTAGTTGTGATAGTACACCGGAGAGGAGGAGAAGTGGATCTTGGCTGCCCAATCGGGGGCGTTGCGGTTCTCCGGCCTGTGCACAAGTTGGTACCTCTCCACCAGGTCCCACCACAGCCGGTTCAAGTCTTGGTCAGGATCGCGGTAGAGCTCTCGCTCAAAGTTCACCATCACCTGGCACCAGCGTGCAAAGACGAGCTGCTTCAATCGGGTGCTGCGCAGCATTGCCTGCTCACATTCTACGCGCTGCTCGTCGCTCAACTGCAGCATGTTTTGCAGCCAACTGGGATTGAGCGCCAAGCGGCCAAACAACTCGGCAATCCCCTCGGTGGTAAAGGCATGTGCCGGCTCGCGCAAAAGGTAAGGCAGACGCCTGTCGATGTAGACGTCGTACACGGCATGGCCAAGCTCATGCAGCATCGTGTCCATCCAGCGGGCATCGTTGCGCACATTGGCTAGCACCCGGACGTCTCCTTCGCGGTCAATATCCGTGCAGAAAGCATGCGGGTTCTTTCCCTGCCTCTCGAAGAGGTCGCTCCTGGCCAAGACCGAGTCCACTTCGAGCCCGATGCCGCGATAGAAGGTGCGCGCCAGGTCCACCACGTCCCTGTCCTGGTAGTAGCGGTCCAGGTCCAACTCATGGATTCGCGGCGCCTCCTGGAAAAACGGGTCCTGGTAGTGCCAGGGTCGCAGCTGCTCAGGAGCAATGCCATAGCGTGCGGCCAGCACCGAGTCCACCTCCCGCTTGGCGCGGCTGAATGGTTCGTCGGTCAGCTCAGCTAACTCCGCGAAGATGGCCTTGAGGTTTTCTTCGTCTTGTTCCGCCAGGGCGAGCGCCATGACGTAGTAATCTTCAAACCCCAAGGCACGTGCGGCCTGATTGCGGAGCTTGGCCAATTGAATGAGGTCGGCTGCCACCTTGCCGCCCACTTCCTTGCTGGCCTCCCATGCCCGCTGCCGAAGTTGGCTGTCCGTCGAAGTGCGCAGGATCTCGGCAATATCGTTGGAGCTGACCGGCCTGCCGTCCAGCGTCGGGCGAAAGGTGTTAAACCCTTGCTCAACCTTTGTGCTCAGTGCCACAATCTGCGCCAGCAACTCGGCGGGGATTTGGTTGGCCAAGAACTGATTGTAGAGCAGCGTGAGTTGCCTGGCCAGCAAAGGGTCCTTCACCGCCTCGGACTCCTTGAATGACTTCACCTTGGCAAACGCCGCACTGTCGGACAGTAGTTGTCGCAGGGCAAGCTGGTACTCAGCGTACTGGTCGTAGAACGCCTGCTCCCCGGTCACGCACGCCTGCCAATACGCCAGGTTCATGGCTTTCTCTAGCGGGCGGACCCTCTCAACGTGGGCGTCTAGCAAAGCACGTACCTCCTGCTCAACAGCACGTCGGCCACACCCCGCGAGCATGCCAAGGAGTGCCACTGTCATTATGGTCGAACCGAACCTCTGCATGTCTTCACCTCCCTTTCCTTGCGGGCAGGCGTCCGGTAGCTGTTCCGCTGAATGCGGGACGAGGGCCGCCAGCCGGTTTCTGGACGACTCATATCCCCCTCTGCAAGTGCGAAACGAGAATGCGCAACGCCACGGCCACCAAGATCGCGGCCCCCACCAATTGGGTGCTCCTGCCAAACACCCGGTGCGTGTGATGGCCCACCAGGCCACCAATGCCACTGAGCGAAAACGCCACCACCCCGATGATGGCGCACGAATAGAGCACGGGAAGCCCCAAGAGCGCTAAGGATAGCCCCACCGCCAAGGCGTCGATGCTGGTAGCAAGAGAGAGTAGCACCAGGGTCAGGCCGCGGGTGGGATCATTCTTCGGAAGCTCCGGCGGCCGCTTGGCCTCGTGCACCATGTGGCCGGCCACGCCAATGAGCAACGCGAAGGCCACCCAGTGGTCGTACCGCTCCAACCAGCTACTGACCACTGCGCCAATTGCCCAGCCCAGGAGCGGCATGAGGAACTGAAATAGGCCAAAATGCAAGGAGAGCCGGAGTATCGACCGTGATCGCCAAGGGTGGAGGTTGGCGCCGACTCCTACCGCCACCGCAGTAGCATCCATGGCCAGGCCCACTGCGATAACGAAAACCGTGAGGAACTCCATCCAGTCAGTCTCGCTTTTCCAAAGCTCAAAAGGCAGCGTAATATACGAAATCCGCGCGCAAATAGCAAAGGGCGAAATCGCCCTGCTCGTTGAGCCGTCGGAAGTTTGGGGTTGAAAATCTACCACAAGTTGCATATATTTTCCACAGCTTGGTGCGAGGTGTCCACTGGAGGAAGTAGGTATGCCAATCGCGAGGCGGCTCGCTGCCATGGGCCTTGGCGAGGGAGGCGACGAGCCAGGCATGAGAACGGGGGTCGTGTTCACCAAGAACGTGAGCTACTGGGTCAGCGACCTGGGATGGAGCCCCAACACCGATATCTTCGAGACTGAACAAGCGCTGGTGATCCGCTTGGAGATCGCTGGGGTGGACAGGGAGCACATGGAGATCACCCTCCGGGAGAATGCCCTCACGGTGCGCGGCTACCGGCACAGCAGCCCGCATGCCCAACGAGTGTACTTCCATCAGGCAGAAATCAGCTACGGACCGTTCGAGAAGGTCATTGTCCTGCCGGAACGCCTGGTTGCCGGCAGGATTGAGGCGCGCTACCGCGAGGGATTCCTGGAGATAACCATCGCCAAGGAGCAAGACGCCTTGCACGAAGTACGCGAAGTGCAGATAGAAGACTGACTCAAACGGAGCAAACTACCTTTATGACGGAACAGGGTAACAACAACGTCCCGGAATCGCCGTCCAAGATCGAGATACCTGCAGAGCTGCCGGTCTTGCCGCTGCGCGACACCGTGGTGTTTCCATTCGTCGCCACGCCGCTGATTGTGGCCAGGCGGCCCTCTGTGCAGTTGATCGACGATGTATTGAGTGGCGATCGCCTGCTGGCCCTGGTAGCGCAGCGCAAGCCCGAGCTCGAGGAGCCCAAGCCAGAGGACATCTACACCGTAGGTACGGCTGCCATCGTGCTCAAAATGTTAAAGTTCCCGGACGGCAGCCTGCGGGTGCTCGTGCAGGGCATCGAGCGCGTCAAGGTGCTGGAGTACACTTCCTCTGAGCCCTACTACCGGGCGAGGATCAAGGTGGTCAGGGAGTCGTACCGGCCCAGCACCAAGATCGAAGCGCTGATGCGCAACGTACAGATCCAGTTTCAGAAGATCGTCAGCCTGGTGCCACACCTGCCTGACGAGCTGCAGGTGGTGGCCATGAATCTGCAGGACCCCGGGCGGCTGGCGGACCTGGTGGCCTCCAACATCAACCTGAGCCTGCAGGAGAAACAGGAGATCCTCGAGCACGCCGACGTCGAGCGACGCTTGGAGAGGCTGACCGTCTTTCTCACCCGCGAGTTAGAAGTCTTGGAACTCGGCTCGAAGATCCAGAGCCAGGTGCAGAGCGAACTGGGGAAGAATCAGCGCGAGTACTTCTTGCGCGAACAGCTCAAGGCCATCCAGCAGGAGTTGGGCATCGGCGACGAGCGCTCTGCGGAGATCAACGAGCTCCGCAAGGCGATCGAGGAAGCAAAGATGCCGGAGCAGGCCTACAAGGAGGCCATGCGGGAGCTGGACCGGCTGGCCAAGATGCAGCCAGGCGCCGCCGAATACACCGTCTCGCGCACCTACATCGACTGGCTGGTCGCTCTGCCCTGGTCTGTCTCTACGCAGGACAACCTGGACATCGAGGCCGCGCGCAGAGTGCTGGACGAGGACCACTACGACTTGGAGAAGGTCAAGGAGCGGATTTTGGAATACCTGGCGGTGCGCAAGCTGAAGCCGGATTCCAAAGGGCCGATCCTCTGCTTCGTGGGCCCGCCGGGTGTGGGCAAGACCTCCCTCGGTCGCTCCATTGCCCGTGCGTTGGGGCGCAAGTTCGTGCGCATGTCCTTGGGTGGCGTGCGCGACGAGGCAGAGATCCGCGGCCATCGCCGCACCTACATCGGCGCCCTCCCAGGCCGCATCATCCAGGGATTGAAGAATGCGCGCGCCAATAACCCTGTGTTCATGCTCGACGAGGTGGACAAAATCGGCGCGGACTTTCGCGGCGATCCCTCGTCGGCGCTGTTGGAAGTGCTCGACCCCGAGCAGAACTTTTCCTTCTCCGACCACTACTTGGAGGTGCCCTTCGATCTGTCCAAGGTGATGTTCATCACCACGGCCAACGTCTTGGACACCATTCCGCCAGCCTTGCGCGACCGCATGGAGGTGCTGGAGCTGCCCGGCTACATCGCCGAGGAGAAGTTGCACATCGCCTTCAAGTACCTCATCCCGCGCCAGATCGAGGAGAACGGCCTCAAGCCCAAGCACATTACTTTCACTCGTGCGGCCGTGCGCAGAATTATCCAGGAGTACACGCGAGAGGCGGGCGTGCGCAACCTGGAAAGGGAAATCGCCTCCATCTGCCGCAAGGTAGCCAAGGAGGTCGCGGCACACGGCGACACCAAGCACATCATCACGCCGGACAAGCTGCAAGAGTACCTGGGGCCGGCCAAGTTCTACTCCGAGGTCAAGGAGCGCACCAGCGAGCCAGGTGTGGCCACCGGTCTCGCCTGGACGCCGGTGGGAGGTGACATCCTGTTTGTCGAGGCGACCAAGATGCGCGGCAACAACAAGCTGACCCTCACTGGCCAGCTTGGCGAAGTGATGCGCGAGTCAGCCCAGGCAGCGCTGTCCTACGTGCGTTCCCGCGCTGCGCAGTTGGGCATCAGCGAGGAAGTCTTTGAAAAGTACGACATCCACGTGCACGTCCCCCAGGGAGCCATCCCCAAAGACGGGCCGTCTGCGGGCGTGACCATCGCCACTTCGCTGGTGTCGCTCCTCACAGATCGGCCCATCCGCAGCGACATCGCCATGACCGGGGAGATCACCCTGCGCGGCAAGGTGTTACCAGTCGGGGGCATCAAGGAGAAGGTGCTGGCCGCCCGCCGGGCCGGTATCCGTCACATCATTCTGCCCAGGAAGAACGAGAAGGATTTGGCCGAGATCCCAGAAGAACTGCGCAAGGAAATCACCTTCTACTTCGTCGACAACATGGATCAGGTCTTGGAGTTGGCCCTGCGCAAGAATGGCCGTTTGCGCTCCCGCAGCTAGCCGGAATTCCCGGCGGGGGCGTCCACCAGGGCTGTTGATGTACAGCCCTTTTTGCTTGCTGCCGTTTGCAGACAAGGGCCATGTCCTGTATGAAGTCACAGAGTCCAAGCAGAGAGGTTCATTGGCGTGGCACAGGCGAACTACGCAGAGCTGAGGCAGCGCTTTGAGCACGCAGGCCAGGGGCATGTATTCCGCTTCTGGGAGGAACTGACCCTCGCAGAAAAAGAGCAACTTTTGGCGCAAGCAGCCAGCATCGACCTGGCCCTCATGGAAGATCTGTGGCGTCGCTACATTCTCACACCGCAAAACCGCTTTTTTGAGGGCGAGCTTGACGAGCCGGATGTCATCCCCGTGCCGCGCACGCCCGAGCAGACGGCGCAGGCGGCTCAAGCACGCCTGCGTGGCGAGGAGGCCTTGCGCACCGGCCTTGTGGGTGTCATTCTGGTCGCAGGGGGACAGAGCTCGCGCTTGGGACGCCCTCATCCCAAAGGGTTGCTGCCAATAGGACCCCTTACCGGCAAGACTCTGTATCAGTTTCACGCCGAGAAGATCTTGGCCATCAGCCGGCGTGTCGGAAAGCCCATCCCTTGGTACATCATGACCAGCGAGACCACCCACGCTGAAACAGTGGCCCACTTCCGCGAGAACCGCTTTTTTGGCCTCCCGGAAGACTCGGTGTACTTTTTCCAGCAGAACATGATCCCGGCCATGGACGAACAGGGCAAGTTCTTCTTGGAGGCCCGCCACCGCATCTTCGTCAACCCTGATGGCCACGGTGGCCTGCTCAAGGCGTTGAGCAGAAGTGGTGCCCTCCACGACATGCAAAGACGCGGGTTGAAGTGGCTCTTCTACTTTCAGGTCGACAACGTGCTGATCAAGATCTGCGACCCAGTGTTCCTCGGCTATCACCTGCGCGAGGGTGCAGAAGTGTCTGCCAAGGTGCTTCGGCGGCGCGATGGCCTGGAGAAGATGGGCATTGCCGGCAAAATCGATAGCAAACCTGTCGTGATCGAGTACAGCGACCTGCCGAAGAAGCGATTGGCCTCTCTGCTGCCGGACGGCAGCCTCCGTTACTGGGCCGGCAGCATCGCGATCCACGTGTTCAATGTCGAGCTGCTGCAGCGGCTGCAGGAATCGGGGTTCACTCTGCCGTACCACGTCGCGCACAAGAAGATCCCCCACCTCGATGGGGCGGGAAGGGTGGTGGAACCTGAGAAGGAGAACGGCTACAAATTCGAACAGTTCATCTTCGACGTGCTGCCCCAAGCCCGGAAGGTGGTGTTCATGGAGGTGGCCAGGGACGAAGAGTTCAGCGCGATCAAGTACTCAGAAGGCGCTGACTCGCCCGACACCGCTCGGAGGGACATGATTCGCCTGTGGGCTCGCTGGCTGGAGAAGGCAGGCTGCCGCGTGCCGCGCGGTGCCGACGGCGAGCCCAAGTATCCCATAGAAATCAGCCCGCTGCGCGCCTTGGATGCCGAGGAACTTGCTGCCAGTCTGTCTACGCCGCTTGCCATCGACGGACCGCTCAATTTGGAGACAGAAGAGACCACCCGTGAGCACTGACGCGGCCGCTTGAAAGGCCACCCTTTCCATGCATGGTCAGGCACACACATTCCGACGCAATAGGGGCCGCTGGCTAAGAGTGTTGGGAGTTGCCGTCGCGCTCTACGTCCTTTTCCTCGCTGTGGGGGGGCTCCTGCTTCGTGTTTTGGTGCCGGCGGACCGTCTGTCGCGGGCGGTACTAGCCACCCTTGAACACCGCCTCGGCCGTGAACTCTCCGTGGAAAGCATCCAGTTCGGCCTGTTCCGAGGCGTCACCCTGAAAGGGGTGCGCATGGCGACGCCCCTGGGCGGCGACAGCACCGCATTCCCAATCAAGAGCGCCAGTGCCGAGCGCTTTGTGCTCCACTACCGTCTGCGTTCGCTCTTCAGACGTCGCCTGGAGATTACCGAGATCGCTCTCCACAAACCGCGGCTTGAACTGTTTTTCTCTGGTCCTTCGCCTGCCGCGCCAGCCGCTGCACCTCCTCCCCAGGACTCGCTGCCGCGGGCGATATCCGTTCCGTTGAGTGTGACATTGCAACGCCTGGAAATCCGCGATGCCGACTGCATGGTCACCATCGCCAGCGACACATCACGTCTGGAATTCGGCCTCGCCGGGTTTACCTTTGTCGTGTCCACGCTCTATCTGCCGCGGGGCAAGGGTGAGGCCTGGCAGCAGGCAGCGGCTAAGGTAGCGCTCTCGTCCAATAAGGCTCCGGTCTATTTCCGGCAAGGCGTTGTAAGTGCACCTGGGCACACTGAGGTGAAGTGCCTCTTGGACCTGCAACTCGCCGCCGAGGCACGCGGGCTTTCGGACCTTGATGCAACGCTCCTCATCGCCGCGCACCAAGGGCAACTCCAGCTACCGGGCGGTCCAGCTTTCTCCAGTGCTCTGCCCTCTGTGGAAGTCAAAGCCGCGGTCCGCGGGAACATGCCGCAGGGGGAGTTTCTTGTGGAGAGGCTGACCCTTGGCCTTGGCGGGCAGACCCTTCTGGCATGCCGTGGGCAGCTCAGCCACCTCAATAGCCAGCCAAAGATGCGCGCGGAGGTGTTAGAAGGCGAGATCTCTTTGGGCAAGCTACTAGGCACGGCAAAGCCCCTCCTCGCCGAGACGCCATTCTCAGCCCTGCTGCCCGAGCGGCTCTCCGGGACGTTGTCCTTTTCCGGCACGAGCCTTGATTGGGCCTTTCCCTCTCCTTCTGGCGGAAGTTTTGTGAACGCAAATACCGCTGTGGATCTGCGCGATCTTTCGTTGGTCATGCGCGACGTGGCGACCGTGGAACGGCTCACGCTCGTCGCGCGAGGGGCCGCCACCGCCGACAGCGCTGGTCTGCGCAAGGGAGAAGCCTCTGCGTTGCTGGCCTTTGACCACGTGGCGTACAACTCACCAGCGCTCCCCATGACCGCCTCCGGGGGCAGGCTCGAGTTGAAGGCCCTCGCCCCTGAGAGACGGAGCTCGCTCATTACAGACGGCACGCTGAGGGTCGCCAGCCTCATGGGAGGAGAGTTGGAGGGCGAGGTGCATCTCTCCACAGGCCGGGCTGCTGCGGCCTGGCGCGGCGATGTGGAGATGGCTGTGCGTCACTTTCCCTTGGGGTCATTCACCGAAGGACAGGTGCACGGCAGCGTGAGCAGCTCCTTGGGTATGAGAGTGCGAGGGCTCAGCGACATCGGCCTGGAGCTCGCCGTCGGCGTTGACTCCTTGGCTGCTCTCTTGCAGGGCCGGGAGCAGGCCCTGCCGCCCTTGGAGCTCACCGCGCTGGGCAAGCTGCGCACCAATGTGCGTTTCGACACGCTGCTGCTGGACTCGTTGCTGCTGCAGGTTGCCGACATGGTTTCGGCGCGTGTGGCAGGAAGCTTTGCGCTCCAGGGACAGCGCTTCTCCCTTGCCTTGCAGGACCTGACGGTGAACCACCGCCCGCTGCCGCGCCTGCTTCCGGTTGAGCTTCGCGAGCAAATAGGAGTCGTCGCGCTTGAAGGTGCCACCCACGTGCGGGGCAGCGCTTCTGGCCAACTGGTCGCTGGCACACCTCGCGTCAATGCGCAAGCCTCCGTGAGCTCCTCCATCCGCGCCTCGCTGCCGGCGCTGGGGCTGCAGGTGTCGGGCACCAAGTTGGGTGCCGAACTCGCGATGACGTCTTCTCTTGCCCGGGCCACAATTGAAGCCCGCGTGGACACCTTGACCATAGCTCAGATGCGGGCAGCGCCCATCGTCGGCAGTGGCGCTCGTTTTGAGGTCTCCCTGCCAGAGCTGCAGAGCCTCGTGCTGACGCAGGGGGAAATCTGGGTGCCCGCCTTTGCCGCAAGAGCAGACCTTTCCGGCTGCATGACACCAGGCGCTGCAGGGCCATCAGGCGCAGTACAGGTAGCCTTCTCCGTGGAGGCCACCGATACCGTGCGCGTCACCGACACGGTGGGCTTGTTGGGCAGGCTGCTGGCCAAGGCAACCATGCGCATGGAGGGTTCGGTGGCAAGCGTGGAAGGCAACATCTCGATTCCAGGCCTTGCCGTGTATCTACCAGCCGGGACCTCGTTGAAGGGCATCCGGGCCTCAATCCCCTTTTCCCAGGCCTTTGACCTCGAGCGCATGGAGCTTGTGTCGTCGCCCGGGGAGCGGCACGCGTACTCGAGCCCGGCCGGCGCCTTTCCTGCGCTCTTCGCCAGACACTTTGCCGAGACCCTGCCCGAACAGGGCTGGCTGACCATCGATCGGCTATCCTTTGCCGGCTATGGGGCCAGCAACCTCCGCATGCAACTGTTTGTCGGCGGAGGCAAGCTCATGGTGCAGAGCATACTGCTGGATGCATACGACGGGAACTTTGGCGGAAGCTTGGCAGTAGAGTTTCCGGCCCTGGATTTGGCACGTGCCCAGTACAAGGTAGAAGGGCACCTGTCCGGACTGAATTCGGCCCTGCTGGCCGCAAGGACCGGGCAGTCGCCAGAAAAGGGGATCATCAACGCCAACTTCCGCTTTGCCGGCACCGGGTTAGATGTGCGGAGGGGAATAGAAGTGGAGGGGTTGTTTCGCATCACCGACATTGGGCCACGGGTGGCCGACAATCTGTTGCGCTCTCTGGACCCTCAAGGCCTGGATGCCGGCATTCGCAGTGCGCGTTTCTTCATCAACCACGGGTTCAAGCCGCGCGAGATATCCTTTGACCTGCGGCACGCCCACCTCTACCCCAGCATTCGCCTCTCGCAGCCCTGGTACTTCCCAGTGCGGGTGGGCGGTGGCAAAGTGGAGCTGGCGCGCATTCCGGTGGCCTTCTTCTTGCAGATGATCAAGCAGGAAGCTGTGCCGACGTACTGAAAGAACTCACTTCGGAAGGAGGACGGCCCATGGCACGACACATCGCAGCGGCAGTGCTGCTGGCTGGCATGGTAGTCGGGTGCAGCATCCGCGCACCTGAGGTGCAGGTCACCGGCGAGAAGACGGCCTTGGAGAACCAGGTGATTGGCACCTACCAACAGGTGGCGGACGAGAGCTGGATGATCGCTTCCACGCGTGCAGCAGACAGCGACCAGAAGGCGCAAATGGCCACCGAGAAGAAGGAGGTCCTCGATGCGGTGCAAAACCGCAAGTTCAACAAGGACGACATCGACGAGTTCAAGCGCGATGGCGCCTTGGGCGAGAACAATCAGGGCTTCCTGGAGCTCCGGCCCTCGTCCCGGCTGGATCAGGACGCGGAATATCGCACCCTGGTGGTCCGGATCATGAACGAGGAGAACCGCGATCGCAAGATCATTTACGATCGGGTCTTGGAACTCAACCCCAATGCGGGACGGGCCGGTTCGGCTGCCGTCTATGCAGTCTTTGCCAAGATGAACATCGAGGAATCCGCACCTGGCACCTGGGTGCAAGCTGAAGATGGCACCTGGTATCGCAAAGGCAAGGAGGCTGCTCCCAACGAAAAGAAGTAGCGGCACCAGATGATCTCCCTGCGGCGCGACATATCCGCGGTTGGGGCTCTCTTGTGGCTGCTCGCGGGCCCACTTTCGTGCGGCCTGGCGCATGCGCAAGCACCCCTGCCCCATCAGGTGACCACGCACCCAGCCGACGATTTGAGCCCGTCGCTTTCTCCTGACGGCAAGTGGGTTGCGTTCGCCTCCACGCGGAGCGGCAATCAGGACGTATGGGTGCGACCAGTCCATGGCGGAAAGGCGTACCAGATCACTACACATCAGGCCGACGACTATTGTCCGGCCTGGAGTCGCACCGGTGACCGCCTGGCGTTTGTGTCTAAGCGTTCCGATGCCGCCGGCGACATCTGGATGGTCGAGCTCCGTCGCACCGGCAAAGCGATCCTCGCCAGGGGGGAACCGGTCAGACTCACCGACTATTTAGGCGAAGACGCCTTCCCCTGCTTTTCGCCGGATGGCACAGAGGTGGCCTTCTGTTCGGACCGCACCGGCCGCATGGAGATCTGGGTGCTCAGGCTGCGGTCAAGGTCGCTCAGAAGGGTCACCTCGCAGGGTGGGACCGAGCCCAAGTGGTCGCCCGACGGTACATGGCTGGTCTACACCGCGTTCGACACCCTCCGCCGCAAGAGTGTCATCGCCGTCACCCCTGCGCAGCTGGAGACCCAACCAGAGCTGCCCAGGGAAGTGCCCATCACCGATGGCTCGTGGCTTGACTGCCAACCGGCCTGGTCGCCTACGGGTCACGAGGTCGTCTTCTGCCGCTTCCCCTACGACACCAATCACGATGGCAGAATAACGCCTGATGACAATCCGGTGATTGTCCGTGCGCCGGTCAGTCTGCCGTCGTCCCCCTCGCAGCGTCCTTCGGCGCCGACGGACCTGCAACTGTGGCTCACCAGTGGCGCGGATTTCGCTTTCGCCCCAAACTGGGCGAGCGGCGAATCGGTCTGTTACGCCTCGAATCGCAGCGGTAACCTCGACATCTGGGCGGTGCCTGCAAATGGGCTCATCTCTCGCCAGGCCTCTGCCGCGAGCCAGCTCTCCTATGCGCGTGAGGCTTTTCCCATCCCGGCTTTGTCGTCTTCAGCCCTATCGGCGCAACAGACGGCGGCTCTTTACGAACGCCTCTTGGCCCTCCGGCGGGTACGTGACTTTTTTCCAGCGGAACGGGCCCCTGTGGCCTCGGCCAAGCTTGAGATGGCGCGCACCTATCGCGCTCTTGGGCAGGGAGCCATGGCACGGCAGGCGCTCCAGGAGCTCGAGGCAGAATTCCCCGAACAAGAGGAGGTGCGCGCTCTGGCGGCCGTGGAGAGCATCGACATGGACATGGCCGAAGGGAGGATCGATTCACT
Source organism: Calditrichota bacterium (assembly GCA_014359355.1). NCBI lineage: Bacteria > Pseudomonadati > Calditrichota > Calditrichota bacterium. The sequence goes on from JACIZP010000163.1 coordinate 19,878, forward strand.
CGCTGGAATGCGCACCTTGGCACGCCTTCTGGATAACTATCGGCAGCAACCGCCCCTGGCCGTGCCCATCGCCATGCGCTTGGCAGGCCTGCAGCTTGCCACCGCTCAGCATGGCGAGGCTCTCACCACCTACGGTTGGGTGTTGCAACACCAGGGCGAGAACCGCGGGGCGGGGGCCGAGAGCCAACTTCGCATTGGCGACTGCCTTCTCGCCCTTGGCCGCGGCGAGGAGGCGGAACGTGCCTATGCTTTGGTGGTAGACCGCTATCCGGAACAGGAGGCCCCGGCGGCGCAGGCCATGGAGCGCCTCTTACATGAGGAGTTACTGGCCAGCGACCGAGTGGCCCTCTTGCGCCGCTGCCGTGAGGTGACCAACGTCTACCGCTTGCGCCTGCCGCGGGTTGCCGCCTTGGCGCAACTCCGCGCAGCGGAGCTTCTCCTGGCATCTGGCGACTTCGAGGCGGCGCAGATCGAACTGGCGGCCCTCGAGGCTGACTTCGCGGACCAGCGCACGGTGGTCGCCCGCAGCCGATTGCTCCTTGCCAAAGCTTATCAAGACGGGGGCGACTGGCGCAAAGCGGTGAGCGTTCTCGAACAAGCACAGGCGGAGTTTGACACGCTGGCCGGAGGTCGTTGGGCAGCGGCAGCACGGCAGGCCCTTTTCCGCGCCCTCATGCAATCGGGCGAGCAGCTGCTCCAGGCTGCCTACTTTGCGCTCGCCGCAGCACGTTATCGCCAGGCACTTGAAGTGGCACCCGGGGACATCGAGGCGCACCGGGGCTACATCCAGGCGCAGTACTACGGCCGAGCAATTGACCAGGCCACCCGCGAATACCAGGCGCGCCTGGCGCAACACCCTGATGACCCGGTGCTCCTCTACTGCCTCGGCCTATGCCTTTCGTTCAAAGCCACCGAACAAGCGGAGCTCTATGGCCACCAGGGCCGCATTGACCCTGAGCTCCTGGCTCGCTCCAACAGCATCCTTGACAGGGCCCTCGAGCGCGACTACCGGATGGTGTACGCCTACCTGACCAAGAGCTACAACTACGAGATGTTGGAGACCTATGACCGCTTGCGCCGGAGTAGACCGCAGACGCTCCCGCGAAGGCTCCTTGAGGCGATCTCTGCGCCGCTTGTTTCGGTGCTCAGAACGGTCACCATGACCAAGGAAGAGGCCCAAGTACGCAACTACGAGCGAGCCATCGATGCCCTCACCGTGGCCCTCAGCCTCAATGACGAGAAGGAAAACCCAAAGTTAGAGGCCCGTCTTTGTCGCAATCTGGCCAACAACTACTACAACCTGGCCGAGTTCGGCTATCAAAAGGCCTACGAGTACTACCATCTCACCCTGCGCTTTGATTCCACCTTCGCGAGCCGCCGCGATGAAGCAATGATGATGGAAAGAATGGGCCATTGCGCACTGGTGCTGGAGGACTTTGAACGGGGCCCAACCTACCTGCGCCGCGCCATCGACCTATATCGCGACCTCGGCAGAGAAGAACTGGTGCTGCTCAACATAAAACGGCTGGCCATGCTCTACCAGGTGGCAGAGGACTATCTCTCAGCTGCCGAGTATTTCGAACAGGCGATCGCCATGGAGACGCGACGCGGCAACCTCGAGGAGGTGCGGCGACTCCATCGCAATCTCGCTTACAACTACTGGTTGTTGGGCGAGCCAACCGACGCCTACGCGCATGCCATTCGCGCCCGTGACCTTCTGGACAGCGGCAAGCTGAAGGAAGCGAAGGGCACATCCTCGCGCATTCAGGTCGGCGTGTTAGGGTGGTATATCCCCATACCCTTTGTCGACTTGAGCAAGATGGGGGCGATTGGCGGCAGCGCAGCTTTCGGGTTCACCGCTGTGGAGGAGCGGGCGTTGGTCTACACCATCCTCGGCAACATCCTTGTGGAAACGAAGCGCTACGAGGAAGCCATCCGCGAGAACGAGAAGAAGCTGGCCCTGTACCGCAAACGGAAGAATGCCCGCGCTGAGGCAGCGGTGCTCAACAACCTCGGCTACCTGCAACTGTTGAAGGGGGACCCTCTCAGCGCCTGGCAGCAGTTCGAGCGCAGCTACGACCTTTGTCTGAAGCAGAAGATCGTGGCCGGCGCGGTCGTCAACGCCATCAATCTCGGACAGCTGGCGTTGCTCCTTGCGGATCCGGCGCTACGCGATGCCGCCGCAACCCGGCTGGACCTCGCGTTGAGCTTCACGGAGGGGCAGTCGCGGGTTCTGGTGCAGCGGCGCGTGCAACTTCTCAACCTCCTTGGCGCGCTCACTTTGGAACACCAGGTTCAACACACTGGGGAAGCGGACCTTGAAGACTGCGTGCGGCAAACTGTGGAGGCCTTCGAGCGCGCCGGCTATGCGCAGACGTACTTCGAAGAAGCGCTTAGCCTAAGTCTGATGCGCCGGCTACCACGAGAAGAAGCCCTTTCCAGGATGAATTTGGGGCGCTGCTGGGCCGTGCTCGGCGAATGGGAGCACGCAGCCCAACATCTCCTGCAGGCGCGTCGCCTGTGCCAGACCAGAGGGTACGGCGATCTGCTCTGGCAGGTGAACCAAGGGCTTGCCGAGCTCGCTGACCGCCTCGATGAACGGGCCAGGAGGGCCTTGGGACTGAGCCTCCCGCGGGTCTACTTTGCCGAGGCGCTCGCCGAGTTGCGCGCCGTGAGCGAGGCTGGCATCACGCGCCTGGTGCTTCCCATGGAGCGCAACCGCCACCGCCAATTGTACGAGGAGTGCGCGTTTCATTTGGCGGCCGTCGGCGATACGGTCGGCGCTTTGCAGACCGCAGAGGAGATGCGGGCACAGGCTTTTTTAGATGCCACCTCCGGCGAGGTCATACGCCTGAGCAGCCCCACGCGCACCAATCTGCTCAACTGGGTGCGCACCTTCCGGGAGGAGTTGACAGCGTCGGAGCTTAGGGTGCGGCAGCTGAGCACGGTGCTGCAGCCGAACGCCCCGGAGCTGGTCAGGTGGCGCGCCGCGCGGGATAGCTTGCGCCGCGAATACGAACAGGCCTTCACACGACTCCGCCAGGAAGCGCCTGAACTGGAGGGGCTGGTGACAGTTCACGCCCCCTCGTTAGCGACCGTGCAGCGTACCCTGGAAGGCGGCGAGGTGGCATTGGCCTTTCTGGTGGGCGATCGGCGGACGCTGCTCTGGGCAGTCACGGCCCAGCGTGTGGCCATGTTCAGCATTCCTGCGGGCGTCGAGGCCATTCGCCACTTCACCGAAGGTTTTCTCAACAGCTCAGCAGACGACAGCTCACGCCTGACGGTGGCCGCGCTCTTTCAGCCCGCCGCAGGACTGCTGCGAGGAGCGCGCCGGGCCATTATCGTGCCGGACGGGCCTCTTTTCCAGCTGCCGATGCAGGCGGCACTGCTCACGTCGTTAGGACAGGACGCGCCCGCAGTGACAGTCTGCTCCAGCCTCAACAGCTACCTGCTCGCTGCAAGTCGCCGCACCGTGGGTGGCCCAGTCGTCTTCCTTGCGGACACGCTCCTGCAACAGCCTCTTAAGGAGCTCGGCTACGTGGTTGTCCTCCTGCCCACCTTGCCGGGCAAAGAAACGCCAGCGCGAGAAGTGTCTCAGGTCCTCCTGGGGAGCAACATCGTACACTGGCGAGCCACCTGGCAGTGGCAAGAGACGGCACCGCTGCACTCGGCGTTGCAGTTGGCCGACGGCCAGCCGGGCTTTTCGCTGCGTCTGCTCGACCTCTTCGAGGTGGTATCCAATGCCACCGTGTGCGTCATAGACGGAGGGAACGCGGCAGCGTACGGATCGGCTGCACAACTCCTGGACCGCTTGCTGGCCTTCAGTGGCACCGCTGCGGGCTTGTTGGTGGACGAGGGAACACCGCGCGAGGCACGCCTAGCATTTTACGATGCCTTCTATCGCCAGCTCATGGAAAGACCTCCTGCTGAAGCCTTCCGCGCGGCAGTGCAGGCAGTCATGGAGGAGGGTAGGGGCACTCTGTCCGTTCAGCTCTTGGGTTACGGCGGCATGAGCAGGGTCGAGGCCAGCACCTATGCCGAACGGGCGCTGGCAGGCAAGGTGAGAGCAGGGCTTCAGGCAGAACAGGACAAGGACTGGGGCGATGCGGTGCGATTCTATGAGGAAGCCTTGGCAATGGCCACCGCCCGCCAGGACAGCGCCAGCATCGAGCGCCTCCGCATGCTGATCGTGCGCGCCTCTGCCAACGGGGGCCTTGTGCGCAAGACTATTCAGTACCAACGCTTGCTGGCCGCCGAGGCCGACCTCAAGGGAGATACGCAGCTTCAGGTGCGGCGCTATCGCAACCTCGCTTCGCTGTACGCCCAGGCTGAGGACTATGGCGCAGCCATTGCGGCGATGGAGCACGTCATAGAGGTTGCCAGGACCTCTCACGAGCAACTCTTGCCTGAGCTGCACCGCGAGCTGGGAATTTTGCATGAGCAGGCCGGGCATTATCAGGCTGCGGTTGAGCAATACGAGGCCTCACGCGCGCTGTACGCCCAGGCGGGCGCCAACGAAGGCCAAGCCCTGAACCTCAGCGACATGGGGCGCGTGGCGCTGCGTTACCTGGAAGACTACCCCCTGGCTCTCCAGCACCTGTCTGCTGCCCTTGCGCTGTTGGAGGGCCAAGCGCCCTCGGCAACACTGGTGGAGGTCCTCAACAACCTGGGTCTCGCCTGCGAAATGATGGCCGATTACCGCGCGGCGGTCGACGCGCAGCGTCGGGCCAGAGAACAGGCGGAAAGGCTGCAACTGCCAGACAAGGTGGCCCTGTGCGAACATTACCTTGCCAACCTCTTTTGGAAAATGGGTGACTATCAGGAGGCCCTGCAGCACAACCGGCAAGCCTTGCAGGCCTTCGAGAAGCAGGGCGACTTGTCCCTGCAGGCCCTGGCCCTGACAACGCGAGGGCTCATTCAGCTGAGCATTGGCAACGCACCTCAGGCCTTGCGCGACCAACACAGCGCTTTGGAGCTGGCAATTCGCACGGGCGACCTGCTCGACCAGGCGACAATTCGCAAGAACATTGGGCTGGTGCATGTCACGCTTGGCGACTATGAAAAGGCGCTCGGAGAATTCGCAACGGCAGCCCACCTTGACAGCACTCTCGGCTCGCAACGAGGCCTATCCTATGACCTGCGCAACATGGGTGCCCTGTTCCTGCAGAAGGGTCGGTTGACCGAGGCCGACCAGTCGCTACAGGCAGCTCTCGCATTGAGCAAGGCGGTGGGTGACCGCCGCAACGAAGCGCAATGCCTCTACCACATCGGGGCGGTGCGGCGCGCGCAGCGGAACTGGGAACAGGCTGCTCTTTACTTGGAGGAAGCAGCCGCACTTGCCCGCTCGCTGTTCGTCCCTGAGGTGGAGTGGCGTGCCCTCCACCAACTGGGCTTGCTGCAGCGCGAGGCCCGCCGCCTCGACGAGAGTCGCGCCAGCCTGCTGCAGGCGGCGCAGGTCGTCGAGCAGATGCGCGCCCGCATCAAGGTGGCGGAGCATCAGGCTGGCTTTATCAACGACAAACAAGAGGTCTACGCGGACCTCATCGACCTGCTGATAGAAATGGGACGGGACGAGGAAGCTTTCGCCATTGCGGAACGGGCCCGCTCCCGAGGCTTTTTGGACATGCTCGGCAACCGCCAGCTCGCCCTGGGCGCGCGCGCCAGCCAGGAGCTGTACGATGCCCTCTCGGCCTTGGAAGCGCAGATGCGCAACGTCCAAGAGGAGATCGCCCGCCTCCGCAGTGTCGAACCAGAACGAGCGAGCGCCCCCCAGAAGGAACGGTTGCAACAATTGAACGGGGAGTTGCTTAGGCTGCGCGGCAGCTATGAGAGCCAGCTGGTCAGGCTCAAGGAATCGGACCCCCGCTTGGCAGATATGGTCACCGTCGACCCATGGCCGTCATCTCGCTTGCAGACGCTGTTGCCCCCGGGCGTGGCGGTCGTGGAGTATTTTGTCAGCAGGGACCGCCTCTTCATTTGGCTGGTGACCAGCACGACGCTCAAGGCCTGGGCCACGCCGCTCGGCCAAGAAGAACTCTACAAGCAAGTGGACCAGTTGCGCCAGGCAATCAACCAGCTCTCCCCCGTGACGCAGCGCAGCGCCCGGCTGTGGCAGGCGCTCCTCGCACCGGTCGCCCCCTCTCTGGAGGGCAAGGCCACCCTGGTCATCATTCCGCACGGGCCTCTGCACTACTTGCCCTTTGCGTGCCTGGTGGACCCTCAGGGTCGATATCTGATAGAGACTTTTGCCTTGGCAACCGCGCCCAGCGGCACCGTCCTGGGCATGTGCATGGAGGGCGGAAGCCGGTTTCTTTCCACGCCTCGCCAGGAGTTCCGCGTGCTCGCCTTGGGCAATCCTGCACTGCCAGGCCAGAGGCGACCGCTCCCCATGGCAGCCAAGGAGGTAGAAAGCATCTCCCGGAGCTTTGCCAAAGTGGACAAGTTCCTGGGCACCGCCGCCACCGAGACGGTGGTCAAGAGCGCCCAGAGCCCCTACGACCTCTATCTCTTCTCCTGCCACGGCGAGTACGATCCAGCCAACCCCTTATTTTCCTCGCTGCTCCTGACGCCCGATAAAGACAACGACGGGCGGCTGGAGGCGCGCGAGGTGTTTGCTTTGCGCATGGAGAGCTATCTGGTGGCCATGAGCGCCTGCGAGACAGCGCTGAGCTCTATCGCCGGCGGTGACGAGATCATTGGCCTGACGCGCAGTTTTGTCTTCGCCGGGGCCTCTTCACTGTTTGCCAGCCTGTGGAAAGTCGATGACTTGGCCACGGCGGTCATGGTGAAGCGCTTCGTGCGGTACTTGGCGGAGGACGAAAGCAGAGCCCGTGCGCTCCAGCGCGCGCAACTGCTCGTGATGAATGAGGTTAACGCCCACCCGGCCTACTGGGCAGCGTTCCAGTTGATAGGCGACTTTCGGTAAAGGCGAGGGAGAAAGCAATGGCGCAAGTCATGGAACATGCCGTAACCATCAGGTCGCGTCTACAGTTGGAGGCGATCGAAGAGAGGATATTGGCCCCTTATGCCGCCCGGTCATCGCAAGGAGAAACGACCCGCCTGTACCCTGAGGAGCCACATCCTTATCGCACCGCCTTCCAACGTGATCGCGACCGCTTGGTGCACTCCCGCGCCTTCAGGCGACTGAAGCACAAGCGCCAGGTATTCCTCACCGACGAGGGCGACCACTACCGCACGCGCCTCACGCACACGCTTGAGGTCTCCCAGCTGTCGCGCACCTTGGCCAAGGCGCTAGGGCTCAACGAAGAGCTGGTGGAGGCGATCGCCCTAGGCCATGACCTTGGCCACACGCCCTTCGGGCACATAGGCGAGGTGGTCTTGGGCAAAATTATGGCTGGCGAAGACACCCTGGACGGCCTGCTGAGCTCCGAACCGTTGGGCGGCTTCAAGCACAACTACCAGAGCCTGCGCGTGGTGGACCATATCGAACGCAAGTACGCGCGGCCCGGGCTGAACCTCACGGCACCGGTGCGCGAAGGCATTCTCAAGCACACGCGACTGCAGGAGGGGATACACTACCCCGACTTTCAGAGCGAGGGCCTCCACCTCGAACAGGAGGTGGCTGGCACCTTGGAGGGGCAGGTGGTGGCCATCTGTGACGAGATCGCTCAACACACCCATGACCTGGAAGACGGCATCCGCGCCGGCTTTGTGGCGCTTGACCAGGTGCGCAAGGTGGGCATTGTCCAACGCCTGGAGCGCGAGCAGCGCATCGACGCGCTGTGCGAACGCGACCCCTTCCTGTATCGCAATCTGCTCATCAAAGCCCTGATTGATGCCCTCATCTCCGACCTCCTGCACACCAGCGTGCGCAACTTGGAGCGGCTGAGGAAGATGGGACCCTTCCCCAAGCGGTTCACGCAGGTGGTCGTGCACTTTAGCGACGAGTTAGAGCCACTCCACCGGGAACTGGATGAGTTCATCGACGAGGAGATTATCTACCATGCCTCAATCTACCGGGCCGACGATGTTGCGGTACGCACCATTCGCGAGCTTTTCAAGTTCTATCTTCGCTTTCCGTCGCAACTGCCGGAGTATGTGCTGGGTCGCCTCTCCTCCCGGGGGAATCGACCACAATTAGTGCGGGCGATCTGTGACCATATCGCGGGCATGAGCGACAACTACGCCCAGACGGAATTGACCCGCGTGGAACAGATCGTGCGCAACATGGACGAGAGTCGATCGCAAGGGGCCACTACCGACCAGGAGCTTGCGTGAGGCTGACGCTGGACAACGTCTCCTACCGCTATCGCCAGGCAGCACCGGGCGCCCGCGTGGCGCTTGACCGCGTGAGTCTGGAGATCAAGGAGCGCGAGTTTGTCGCCTTGGTGGGGCCAAGCGGCTCGGGCAAGACGACCCTCATCCAGCATTTCACCGGCCTTCTCCGCCCGACCGCCGGGCGCGTTCTGGTAGACGGCCAGGAGTTGCCCGAGCGCGGGCCCGCGCTCACTGCCTTGCGCCGCCGCATCGGGCTGGTATTCCAATTTCCCGAACTGCAACTTTTCGAGGAAACGGTCTTTGATGACGTGGCCTTTGGGCCGCGCAGACTGGGCCTCTCGGAACAGGAAATTGCAACGCGGGTGGAGTGGGCCCTGCGCGCAATGGGCCTCGACCCCGCAGCTTTTGCTTCTCGCTCCCCGCACCGCCTCAGTGAAGGCGAGAAACGGCGGGTGGCGGTGGCCGGGGTGCTGGCAATGGACCCCGAAATGCTTGTCCTGGACGAACCCACCGCTGGCATGGACCCCGCAAGCGTTCGTCGGATTGCCGATGTTCTCAGGAACTTGCACGACGCCGGCAAGACGATAGTTCTTGTCTCCCACAATATCGACCTGGTGTACCGCCTGGCCCAACGCGTGATCGTGCTCGCGACAGGCCGGGTGGTGTTCGACGGCCCGAAGGAAGAGCTTGTTGCACACGAGGCTCTCCTTGTGCGCCACGGATTGGCGTTACCACGTCTGCTGCGCGTGCTGCGGCGAAATCCCCCGCCGCTGCCAGTTGACGTGCGGCAGCTTCTCTCGTTGGAAGAAGTAGAGCGAGCGCTGCAGAGCTTGAAGTGAGCGGATATTTGCCACGTGGCATGGCCCCTGTTCAGAAAAACAACACGATTTCACCCCAATTACGGATTTGAAATTGTGATGCAGAGCACAGAGTCAAATGTGAAGAAAATGACAAGGGCCCAAAGAGGAGCAGTTCCCTGGATGGTCCTTGCAGCTTGCGCCAAGACCATGTTTTCACTTTGCCTTGGCCTGGTAGCGTTCATGCTTTTCAGGCCTGCCAGCGCTCCGTCCTTCCCCGCGAGTGGTCGATTTTTTGCACACCTTGGCGTGGGCCCGAAGGTGCTCGGGCCATGGCAAGCTGAACCACAACGAGGTGTGCGAGGCATGAGGGACGAGTTGACGGACACCCTTCCTGAGGTGTCGGTGGTGGGGTGCGACTTCCCAGAGGTGGCGGAGAAGAGTGGCAGCGGTGCCTTTGGGTTTGACTACTACTACCCCATGGTCAGTCACAACCCACAGATTCGGCAGATGCTCTCGCTGATCAAGAAGGTAGCGCGGAGCAACGCCACTGTGCTTATCCAGGGCGAGACGGGTACCGGCAAGGAGATGATGGCCGGGCTCATCCAAATGCTCAGCCTCCGTGCCGACAAGCCCTTCATCCAGGTGAACTGCGCGGCGCTGCCGGACCAGCTCCTGGAGAGCGAGCTGTTCGGCCACGAGCGCGGCGCGTATACCGGCGCCTACACCACGCGCATCGGCAAGTTTGAGCTGGCTGACAAGGGCACGCTTTTCCTGGACGAGGTCGGCGATATGGCACTGCCCACCCAGGCCAAGATCTTGCGTGTGCTGCAGGAGCAGCGCTTCAGCCGCCTGGGGGGCAACCGCATGATCAATGTGGATGTGCGCCTGATCGCCGCGACCAACAAGGACCTGGAGCGCGAAATAGAGCTGGGCAACTTTCGGCTGGACCTCTACTATCGCCTGAACGTGGTGCAGATCAACATTCCCCCGTTGCGCGAGCGGCGTGAAGACATCCCCATCCTGGCCGAGTATTTCCGCCGCAAATTCGCGTCGGAGATGAAGAAGGAGGTGGGAGGCTTCACGCAGGAGACCATGCGGCTCCTCCAGAACCACTCCTGGCCAGGGAACATCCGCGAGTTGAAGAATTTGGTGGAGAGGGCGGTCATCGTTGTCGGCGAAGGGCAGCAGATTACGCCCAACGACCTCTCCCTCTCCGGCCGTGACTACTTCGCCGCAGGTGGTCAGAATCGCCGCCGGCAAGAGAGTGACTGCGGAGGCAGACTGACGACCCTGAATCTTGCCGAACTGGAGCGGACCGCAATCTTGCAGGCCCTGGAGAGAACCGGCTGGGTACAGAAAGATGCCGCCGCGCTCCTCGGCATTTCACCGCGGGCCCTCAATTACAAGATCAGTCAACACAAGATCACCCACGAGTCCTGGAAGAAGCATGTGTGAGGCGATGGGAAGAGAGGCTACGAAGTTTTCGGTTGCTGCTATCTGGTCTCTGCTTCTGGCCACCGTTGCTCAGGCTGGCCATCTGGTGATTGTGTGGGAGCCGAACCGCGAACCGGATGTGGCCGGCTACATCGTCCACTACGGTACGCGGCCGGGCACATACCAGGCGTCCATCGACGTGGGCCCGAAGACCCGCGTCCTGGTGGGCCCGTTGGCGGACAGCGTCCGCTACTACTTCGCGGTGTCCGCCTACGACAGGTGGAACAACGAGAGTGCTTTGTCGCGCGAGGTGAGCGGCGTGGTGGGCCAAGGGGAGATTCTTCCTACAGAGTTTGTCCTCCACCCCAGCTTTCCCAATCCCTTTACGACCGACACATGGCTCGTGTTCGATCTGCCTTCTGCCGATCAAGTAGAATTCCGCATCTTCGACATCAACGGCAAGTTGGTGCGAACCTTGCGGCCGCCTGCCTCCAATGCCGGAGCAAATGCCCCAGTGCTTTGGGACGGCTTCGACGACTCCGGCCGCCCTGTCCCGAGCGGCATCTACTACTGCCGCGGCTTCGGCTCTACTGCCCGTAGCCAAACCATCCGCCTCATCCGTGTCCGGTGAAGGAGCGGGTGAGCCTGGAGCGGAGGTAACGCAGCTTAGCCCGACGGCGTAGCCCGCTTTCCCCGAGTTTGGCTCACCCGCTGTGAGGAGGGGCTTCAGCCTCGGCCCTGGCCGCCACAGCGCCACCAAACAGCACACACCCCTCACGAGGGAGCTCGCGCTGCCCGTGGTGACCGATAATGTTGTTCGGCAGCCTGGGGAAAATGTTCGCTTGGGGAGCAACTGGCTGGTGTGGCGACTCACCCCTCGCCGGAGGGAGCGGCCGCCCGCCATTTGCTCGGCCTCCCGGCTGTGCCTGCGGGCCTCTGGCGGGGAGGGTTGGCAGCAAAAATTCCCAATCCCCGGAGGTGGATCCTACTCCTCGCGGTAGCGATTGGTGATGGGCATGCGTCGATCCTTGCCAAAGGCGCGCGGCGTGATCTTGATGCCCGGGGCCGCTTGCCGGCGTTTGTACTCACTCATGTCGACCATCCGCACCACGCGCCGCACCGTGGCCTCGTCAAATCCCTCACTGACAATGTCAGCTATGCTGAGGTCGCGCTCAACGTACGCCTCGAGAATGGGATCCAACACCCGGTACGGCGGCAGCGAGTCCTCGTCTTTCTGGTTTGGGCGCAGCTCGGCACTGGGCGCCCTTTCGATGATTGACCTCGGGATGACCTCCTTCCCGTGGCGTGCGTTGAGATGGTGTGCCAACCGGTAGACCAGCGTCTTCGGCACATCTTTGAGCACCGCAAAGCCGCCCACCATGTCGCCGTACATCGTACAGTAGCCCACAGCGACCTCACTCTTGTTGCCCGTCGCCAGGACTAACCAGTTGAACTTGTTGGCAAGAGCCATCAGAATGTTCCCCCGAATGCGCGCCTGAATATTTTCCTCCGTCACGTCTTCGGGCAGGTCACGGAAGTGTTCGGCCAAGAGTCCGCGGTAGATGTCCACGGCCTGGTGGATCGGTACGGTGATGAGGTTTATCCCGAGGTTTGTCGCGACCTGCTGGGCGTCGGTCATGCTCTGCTCGCTGGTGTACACCGAGGGCATCCTGACGCCGGTCACGTGCCGCGGACCCACAGCCTCGGCCGCAATGGCGGCAACCAGGGCGGAGTCTATACCTCCGCTCAAACCGAGCACGACGTCCCGGAAACCATTCTTCCGAACATAGTCACGAGTGCCAAGCACCAGGGCCCGCCAGACCTCCTCCTCCATGGTGAGCTCTTCCGTGGGGCAGGCCGGCAAGACTGGTCTCGCGGAATGGTGCTCTGCGCCGGAGAGTGTTACCTTGTGGTGCCGGTAGGGGGCTGCGAAGGTCCTTTGCCGGGACATGAATTCGCTATCAGAGGCGCGCAGGGCGTCCGCTTGCTCTGGGTCGATGTCCACCACGATCATCTCTTCGGCAAAGGCTCTGCCGCGAGCTAACACCTCGCCCGAGGGAGCTATCACCAGGCTCTGCCCGTCGAAAACCAGCTCATCTTGCCCGCCGACCAGGTTGCAGTAGGCCAGGTACACCCTGCATAATCTGGCGCGCGTCGTCATCATCTCCGTCCGCGCCTGACCTTTCAGGGCGTGGAACGGCGAGCACGAAATGTTGACCACCACCTGCGCCCCAGCGGCATAGGCGAGCGTCTCCACCACCCCTTCCGGCACCCAGAGGTCCTCGCAGATGGAGATTCCCATGCGCACTCCATCCATGTCCAGGGCGAGTACTTCACTGCCCGGCACAAAGTACCGCTTTTCGTCAAACACTCCGTAGTTGGGCAGACAGATCTTGTGGTAGGTGGCCACCAGTTGCCCGTCGCGCAGCACGGCCGCGGCGTTGCGAAGACCCGCCGTGTCCTGGTCGGCAAATCCCACCACGGCCACAGGGCCTCTCGCGGCTGCCGCCACGCTTTCCAGTGCCAGGCGGTTGTCTTCCACAAAACGGCGCCGCAGGAGGAGGTCCTCGGGCGGATACCCCGTCAGCGCAAGCTCAGGGAAGATGGCCACGTCGGCGCCCACTTCTCTCGCTTTGTCCAGCCCGTTGATGACAAGTTGGGCGTTTCCCTTGAGGTCCCCGACCGTTGGGTTGATCTGAAAGAGGGCAATCCTCAGCATACCTCTCCTGCTCCAGGCTCTTCTGACCCACTGCTGCTGGACGTCAAAGTTACTTCGGTTCCATCGCGGGTGATCATGCGACGCAACCCGTCCCGGACGCCATGGAGGCGGGTGACAAGGAGTCTCTGGGCTCGCTCCGTGCATAGGCTGACGTCCCGGGGCCTGGGTGCGCCAAGAGGCACCTCTGCCATGGTGCGCCTCAGCAGCAGGCACTTGTCGTGATCCAAAAGGTCAGCCACGTGCACGCCGAAGGTGAAACGGTCCACACGCTCGGGGCCTGCAAGGTGAAGCACGCCGACAAAATCCTTGCTCGATAGTTCGACCAGCGCTGCCGCCAGGTCAGAGACCAGAATTGGCGTGCGGTACTGGTCGACAAACAGCGGCACAGGTTCGCCGGCCGCAAGGCGTTGCTCAATCCAGGTAAAAAACGAAGAACCCCCTGTGCGCGGCCGTCCGTAGATGAGCGCCGACCGGGCGATGATGTGGTTGGCGCACAAGGCCTGCACGGCTCGCTCTGCTTCCACCTTTGTCTGCCCGTAGACATTGAGCGCACGTGGGCTGTCCGTCTCCCGATACCAGCCAGTACATCCGTCGAATACCATGTCAGAGGAAACGAAAATCATGCGGGCTGCATTGTCGCCGCACCAGCTCGCTATGGTCTTAGTGGCCTCCACGTTGATGAGCTGCGCTTCATCCGGGTCACTCTCACAGTAATCCAAATCGGTGAGTGCCGCACAGTGGATCACCACATGAGGGCGCACCGTGTCAAGCAACCGGCGCACGTCCCGCTCATCGTCCAGCCGGAGCTGAACCGCCTCCACTCCCCGGAGGCGGAAGGGATGTTCGTGCCAGGTGCCGTACACCGACCAGTGATGCGCCGCCAGATAGGCCACATGCCCACCCAAGAAGCCGCTGGCGCCGGTGACCAACAGTCGCCCGAGGCTGCCCTTGCCGCCACTCATGGAGCCTCAGAGATTTGCCTTGGGTCGACGCCTGCCAAACTGCACCGCGCACGGCGCATTCTTCGGCACGAGCGCCTGCAGCTGCGCACACCAGAGGGCGGCAAACGTGCGACAACTGCGCGCCCCGTCCAACGCCTCTTCTTTGGGAAAAGAGGCGTGCTCGCAGCGCAAGTCGCAGAACTTGATGCGCGCCGTGGTCACTCCTGCATTGTCGTCTTCACCCATCTTGCCACCTCACCACTGCCTGCCTCGCGATTCGGATAACGCAAGACTCTCCTCTTAGAGCTTATGCACACAAACCTGTTGACATTGGCTCGAATGTTTCGTATAGTAAGACGTCTGCCGTTATTGGCTGCCTCACTGCGCGAAGGAGGCCCAACTGGTGCGTGTAAAACTTCTCGTCGTGGGTGTGCCGAAGAACACCCACGTCCGTGCGCTGGCTAAGGACTATCTGCAGCGCCTGGCTCGCTACGCCAATGTGGACGCCACCTACGTGAAAGAGGAGCGCCGTAGTGACCCTCCTTCAACTCGCACCCCCACGCGACAGGAGCGCCGGCTGCTGGAGCGCCTCACCGGACGCGACTTCGTCGTGGTCCTGGATGCCGCGGGACGCATGATGACTTCTCCAGAACTTGCACAGTTTCTGGCCGCTCGTGCTAATTCTCCTGCCAGCGCCACCGTGTTCATTATCGGAGGCCCTGAGGGCCTTGGGCCCCACCTCAAGGAGCGAGCTGACCTTATGTTGTCGCTCTCACCAATGACCTTCCCCCACGAGCTCTGTCTGGTGGTCGTCCTGGAACAACTCTATCGGGCGTTCACGATCCTCAAAGGCGAACCATACCACAAATAGCCCTGGGACAGGAGGAGACAAAAAAGCGCCGTCTCCTCATCGGCGCGCTCTCTTTCTCTGCCGGGATTGAGTGAGTTGCGGGCCGTCGTGCACCCGTGCAAGGGCACCCCATGTCGAAGCCCGTGGCTTGAACAACGAGGATAGCCACTCTACTCGAGGATTTCCAGCGTGGCGTGCCTCCCCGACTTGCGGGCTACCGCACTCAACAATACGCGGATGGCATGGGCGGTCCGCCCATTTTTGCCGATGACCTTCCCCATATCTTGCCGGGCCACGCGCAGTTCATAGACGATCGTCGTCTCCCCGTACACCTCGGACACCCTGACCTGATCCGGGTCGTCCACCAGGTGTTTGACAATGTACTCCACGAATTCCTTCATGGCTATCCCCTTCCTTTCCACTGGTCCGTTCCGCGATAGCCGGCGAGCCCCAGACCATCGGGCGTCAGGAGAACGGCGAGATGCCTACTGCGGGTGCACTTGCGAGTTGTGGCGAACACACCGGCCATTGTCCTGCGACTCTGTGCATAATATACCCCACTGCATCTACATTGTCAAGGAAAAAGTGCAACACTTGTCTCCCCGGGGAGCCGACCTCTCCGTGCGCCGCCAATAGCATCGAGGAGGATTGGTGCCCAAAAATTGCCAAAAGATGCCAGGAACTACAGCTATCTGCCGGGAACGGCAACTATGCTCGGCAGCGACCAAAGGCCTGGTGGACTGCATAAGATCCGGCGCAGGTTGCCTCTTGACATTTGGGCGCGGAACGCTATATTTGTGGTGCACTTGTTAGCACTCACCCAAAGAGAGTGCTAACAATGGCCCATCAATTGTCCAGACGTCAGTGTCATAGCAAGGAGGTGTGGGTATGAACATCAAGCCGTTAGCTGATCGAGTGGTTATCAAGCCCATTGAACCCGAGGAGAAGAAGCAAGGGGGCATCATCATCCCCGATACTGCCAAGGAGAAGCCGCAGCAGGGGGAAGTAATTGCGGTCGGCCCTGGCAAGGTGAGTGAATCTGGGCAGAAGATCCCGATGGAGGTGAAGAAAGGCGACCGTGTGCTGTACGGTAAGTACTCCGGCACAGAGGTAACCGTGGACGGCGAGGATCTGCTCATCATGCGCGAAAGCGACATTCTCGCTATCATCTGATCGGAGTGAGAACGTGGACCGCTGTATAACTGATGGGAGGTAAGGCAATGCCAAAGATCATGAGTTTCAATGCAGAAGCAAGGGCGGCGATCAAACGCGGTGTGGATAAGCTGGCGGACGCGGTGCGTGTGACGTTGGGACCGAAGGGACGCAATGTGGTCATTGATAAGAAGTTCGGCGCCCCGACCAGCACCAAGGACGGCGTGACGGTAGCAAAGGAAATCGAGCTCGAAGACCCCTTTGAGAATATGGGCGCTCAGCTGGTAAAGGAGGTCGCCTCCAAGACCAGCGACGTGGCCGGCGACGGTACTACCACGGCCACTATCTTCGCGCAGGGTATTTTCCATGAGGGAATGAAGAATGTGACCGCGGGCGCCAATCCGGCCCATCTGAAGCGTGGCATCGACATGGCCGTGGCGGCAGTGGTCGAGGAGATCAAGCGCCTCAGCAAACCCCTCCCGGGCAAGACTGAGATTGCCCAGGTGGGTGCCATCTCCGCCAACAATGATAAGAGCATTGGCGACCTGATTGCCGATGCCATGGAGAAGGTTGGCAAAGACGGTGTCATCACCGTCGAAGAGGCCAAGTCCACTGAGACCACCCTCGAGGTCGTCGAAGGCATGCAGTTCGACCGTGGCTACATTTCGCCCTACTTCGTCACCGACCCGGACAACATGGAGGCAGTGCTGGAGGAGCCGCTGATCCTTATCCACGACAAGAAGATCAGCGTCATGAAGGACCTGTTGCCCGTGTTGGAGAAGGTCGCGCAGATGGGGCGTTCGCTCCTGGTCATTGCAGAGGACGTTGAGGGCGAGGCTCTGGCCACCTTGGTGGTGAACAAGCTGCGTGGCACCCTCAAGGTCGCTGCGGTGAAAGCCCCTGGTTTTGGCGATCGTCGTAAGGCAATGCTGGAGGATATCGCCATCCTGACCGGTGGCAGGGTCATCTCCGAAGAGGCTGGTTTCAAACTGGAGAACGCCACCATCGGCGATCTTGGCCGGGCCAAGCGGGTGACCGTGGACAAGGACAACACCACCATTGTCGAAGGCGGTGGCGATCCGGCGGCCATCAAGGGACGCATTGCCCAGATAAAGAAGCAGATCGAAACTACTACTTCAGACTATGACCGCGAGAAGCTGCAGGAGCGTCTTGCCAAGCTGGCCGGTGGTGTGGCTGTGCTCAATGTTGGCGCCGCCACTGAGGTGGAGATGAAGGAAAAGAAGGCCCGCGTTGAAGACGCTCTCCACGCCACCAGAGCGGCGGTCGAAGAGGGCATCGTGCCCGGTGGCGGTGTCGTGTTCATTCGCGCCCTTCCGGCGCTGGACAAGCTGAAAGTGGAAGGCGACGAGAAGGTGGGAGTGGACATCGTCCGCCGCGTCCTTGAGGAACCGGTGCGGCAGATCGCCGAAAATGCCGGTTGGGAAGGCTCCATTGTCGTGCAGAAGGTGAAAGAGGGCGAGGGCGCCTTCGGTTTCAACGCCGAGACGGAGAAGTTCGAGGACTTGATGAAGGCGGGCGTTATTGACCCCACCAAGGTCGCGCGCGTCGCCCTGCAGAATGCCGCCAGTGTGGCCGGCCTCATGCTCATGACCGAGGCGGTCATCGCCGAGAAGCCGGAGAAGGAGAAATCCACGCCTTCTATGCCGCCCGGCAGCGACATGTATTGATCCACACACCTCAGGCAAAAGACCCCCGCAGCCCATCTGCGGGGGTTTTTTGTTTGCAGCAGGGAATTG
>JACIZP010000164.1 GCA_014359355.1 Calditrichota bacterium
GGCAAGTGGCCAGCCTGTTGTTGGCCAAACCGCTTACATCATTACGGCCCAGGGGGAGAGAATTCCCATCAGCGTTTCCACGGCCCTCCTGCGCGACGCTGAGGGCAAGGTGATCGGCGGTGCGGAAACCTTCCGCGACTTGAGCGAGGTCCAGGCCCTGCGCGAAGAGCTGCAGGGACGGGCCCGCCTTGGTGAGCTCTTCAGCCAGAGCCCCGAGATGCAAAAGATCTTCGCCGTGCTCCCGGCTATTGCCGCAAGTTCCTGCACGGTCCTGATCACCGGTGAGACCGGCACGGGCAAGGAGCAGTTAGCGCGTACCATCCACGCCTTGAGCCCAAGGGGAAAGGGGCCATTTGTGGCAGTTAACTGCGGAGCTCTCCCGGAGACGCTCCTGGAGTCCGAGCTGTTTGGCTACAAAGCGGGCGCCTTTACCGGCGCAACCAAGGATAAACCCGGCCGCTTTGCCTTGGCCAAGGGCGGGACGCTCTTCCTGGACGAGATTGGCGACATGACGCCTGCCCTACAGGTGCGGCTTCTGCGCGTACTGCAGGAGCGAACCTACGAACCGCTGGGCGCCGTGCGAAGCGAACAGGCCGATGTGCGTATCATCGCCGCTACCAACAAGGACCTGGCATCGCTGGTCAGAGAAGGGAGATTCCGCGAGGATCTGTACTATCGCATTAACGTCGTCCGGCTGGACCTGCCGCCTCTGCGCAGGCGCAGGCAGGACATTCCGCTGCTGATAGAGCAGATGATCGAGCGTCTCAACCGTTTGCAACACAAATCGATCCGGGGTGTGAGCGCCGATGCGCTCTCCTTGCTCGTGGCCTACGACTGGCCTGGGAATATCCGCGAGCTCGAAAATGCCATTGAGCATGCATTCATTCTCTGTCAGGGGGAGCTGATAGAAATGGCGCATCTGCCACCAGAGCTCACTGGTACCTCGCACACCTTCGGGCCGGCAAGCAAGGGCCCTCGTCCTGTCAGCGACGTGCAAAGAGCGAAGGCCATCGTGGAGGCGCAGACAATCCAACGCGCGCTGGAGCGCCACGGCTACAACCGCGTGGCTGCCGCTCGCGAGCTGGGCATCCACAAGAGCACGCTTTTCCGCAAGATAAAACGCCTGGGTCTCGTGTTGCCTGAAAGAGGCGGGCGCTCGCGTCGCTGAGTCGCACTCGTGCGTCCCTTTCTGCCCTCCATAGTCGCATAGGTGCGTCTCATTTGCCCCCCTGGCGGTGTCGCGTGCATAGCCCAACTACTTATTCGCCAGTGGCTTATGCTGCTGCACCTTGTGAAAGCGAACATGGCACGCCCGTTGCAAAACAAACACACGGTGGTAACGGCATAACGTGAGGGAGTCGCGTGCGGGTGGCCTTTTCGGTGTGGGGAGACTACATCTCCCCAGTGTTCGATGTCGCACGAGAGCTGCGCATCGTCGAAGTCGAGGACCAGCGCATCGTGGGAGAGGCGCAGAGGGCAAGGCTGACGAGCTCGGCAAGTGAGCGTCCGGCGGCCCTCCGCGAGCTGGGCGTCCAGGTGCTGGTTTGTGGAGCCATCTCGCGATGGCTTCATGCAGCTTTGCGGAGCAGTGGCGTTCGCGTTATTCCGTTCGTCACTGGCAAGGTGGCCGATGTTGAAGCGGCTCTCCTCACGGGCGTACTTGGTCGGCCAGAATTTCTCATGCCAGGATGCTGTCACCGCCACGGGAGCTTTTCTTTCGGCCGAAAGGAGCGTGCTATGCGTGCAAGACAAGGAAGAGGTGCAGGCCAAGGCGGGGGACGAGGCCAGGGACCGTGCGGAGGCTTTGGCGGGCCAGAAGGTTTCTGCGTTTGCCCGCAATGTGGTCACCGCGAACCCCATGAACGAGGTGTCCCGTGTCGACAGAGGGTCTGCCCTCAGTGCGGGACTCCCCTCGTACGGGAACAATAGCAAGATGGAGGACGTTATGCCACGAGGTGATCGGACCGGCCCCATGGGCATGGGGCCTATGAGTGGACGTGCGGCCGGTTACTGTGCTGGATACCCCACCGCAGGGTACGCGAACCCCATGCGAGCCTGGACATGGTGGGGAGGCGGCCGCGGCTGGCGACACTGTTTCTACGCCACCGGTCTCCCTGGGTGGCTCCGGTTCGGGCGGCGGTTCTGGGGTGTCCCGGCACCCGTTCCAGAGCCGGAAGTGGAGAAACAGTTCCTAACAGCGCAGGCGGATTGGCTGCAGAAGGAGCTGGAGGCTATCAAGAGGAGGCTCGAGGAGTTGGAGGCCTCGGGCGAGCAGCAGTAACTCCGCTGCCAGATGCGAGACCCCGTCCGGCGCCGACTCGCCACGTGAGCTCTGGTGCAAGGGAACGCTGAGCACTTGCAGGGGCCCAGACGACGAAGACGGCACGCCGGTGTCTGCCCTTAGGAAATGAGAGCCGACGCAGAGGTGCAGGTTGGCGGTGACTACCTGCCCCCTGCGCCGTTGCTCGGCGGAGCAGCGAACAGCATGCCGAATGATTCGACAAGCACCCAGCCGAAGGCCGTGGCCATACAGGTCGAGGACTTAAACAAGACCTTCGGTGAGGTGCGCGCGTTGGACGGGGTCTCGTTCACCGTCTACCAGGGTGAGCTGTTCGGCTACTTGGGCCCCAACGGTGCGGGCAAGACGACGACCATCAACTTGCTCACCGGCCTAGCCAGACCAGACAGCGGTTCCATCTGCATCGCCGGCATCGATTGCGGTGCCAACCCCAAGGCCGCGCAGCACTTGATCGGTGTGGTTCCCGATGAGAGCAATCTCTACCCGGAGCTCACGGGCTTTGAGAACCTTTGCTTCTGCGCGGCGCTCTATGGCGTAAAGAAGGCTGAGCGCGAGGCACGAGCAAAGGCGCTCTTGGAGAGCTTCGGCCTGGCGGAGGCAGCGCACCGCAAGTTCGCCGGCTACTCCAAGGGGATGAAGCGCAAGCTGACCATTGCCGCTGCCCTCATTCACCAACCTCCTCTGCTCTTCCTGGACGAGCCGACCACAGGCATCGACGTGGCCAGCGCCAGGCACATCCGCCAATTGATTGCCAACCTTCATGAGCAAGGCACGACCATCTTCCTGACTACCCACTACATCGAAGAGGCGGAGCGACTCTGCGAACGGATAGCGCTCATCGTCGCCGGCCGCATCGTGTGCATCGACACCGTGGAGGCTTTGCGGCAGGGCCATCAGCAGCCATACGTGGTGCACCTGGTTTTTAGCAACGCGCTGCCAGGCCTGCTGGCAAGGCTCGCTCGTACTTTCCCGGATCTGGTCTTTCGTGACCGGCAGCCGGGCGTGATCCAGGTCGAATCGCCGGTTCCTGTGCATGTGGCGCCCCTGGTACGTTGTCTGGAAGAGGCAGGAGCCGAGGTCAGAGAAGCCAAGAGGGTGGTCCCTTCATTGGAAGAGGCCTTTGTGCGCATCACCGGCATCGAAGCGGAGGCCATGCGCCGCGACGCAGAAAAGAAAAGGGGCGAAGGATGAACCGCTGGATCGCCTTCTGGAATATCCTCCGCAAGGACATGCGCACCTACTACCTCAAGCCTCCGAATATAAGCTGGGGACTCATCTTCCCCTTGGCGTGGGCAACGATGTTCTTCATCAAATCCGGGAGAGGAATGCACGATGTGCTCTCGGTGCTCCCTGGCGTGGTGGCGGTTTCGATCCTCTTCGGGACCACCTCCATGCTGGCAGTCACCGTCACCTTCGAGAAGAGGAATCGTTCCTTTGAACGCCTCCTTTTGGCGCCTATCCCTTTGGAGTTGCTCATGGTGGCCAAGACCAGCGGCGCTATTCTCTTCGGCGTCCTCAATGCGTTTGTGCCCGTGGCTATGGCGGCATTCGTTGTTGATGTGGCAGGCATCGCCTGGGAAGTGTTTGTCCCCGCCGTGGTGTTGGTGGCTGTGGTTTCCGCGCTTTTCGGGCTGTTCATCGCGGTGAGCGTGAGCGAGGTGTTTGAGGCCCAGACCTTTTCCAACTTTTTCCGGTTTCCGATGATTTTTCTCTGCGGGCTCTTCTTCCCTGTGGCGAAGCTTCCCATTGTGCTGCGGCCCCTCGCTTACGTCCTGCCGCTCACCTACGGAGCGGACATTCTGCATGGCGCGGTTGAGGGCACGAACGCACACCCTTTGTTTCTCGACTTTGCGTTGCTCATAGGCTTCTGCGTAGGGCTGTTTGCACTCACGCTGGCGAATATCCGCAGGCGATGGATTGCCTGAAAGCTCGACCCTGCCGCCTGGCACGCGGCGAAAGTGTCTGAAGAGGTGTTGGGAGATGGAGCAGAAGCAGCGGCTGTTGAGCTATCAGCGGAACGAGCTCACCGAGCATGAGGTCTACAAGCGGTTGGCGCGAGGTGCATCGCCGGAGAATCGGCAAGTGCTCGCGTCCATTGCCGCGGATGAGCTCCGCCACTACCGGGAGTGGCAGAAGCTGAGTGGCCAGGAGGTCAAGCCGCGCTGGTTGCAGGTGGGGCTGTTCGTGCTCATCGGCCGCCTGCTCGGTCTGACCTTTGCCCTGAAGTTGATGGAGAAAGGAGAACGCTTGGCGCAGGTTGCCTACGGCCAGATATCCCAGGAGCTGAGCATCGCGGAGACCATGCACCGCGAGGAAGAGGCGCACGAGGCGGCACTGCTGGCGCTTCTCAACGAGAAGCACCTCCACTACGTGGGGGCCATTGTCCTGGGCTTGAACGATGCACTGGTGGAGCTGACCGGTGGTCTCGCAGGTCTGACGTTGGCCTTGCAACGCACGCGCCTGGTGGCGCTCTCCGGCACGGTGGTAGGGCTTGCGGCTGCCATGTCCATGGCCGCCTCGGTCTACCTTTCGGCCAAGGCAGAAGCGGATGGCAAAGAGCCGGTGCGCTCTGCCGCCTACACCGGGATGGCCTACGTGATAACCGTGGCCGTGCTCGTGATGCCCTTCTTTCTGCTGGGGAAGGCGTTCGTGGCGCTTGGCGTAGCGCTGGCCGCGTCCGTCCTGATCGTAGCGAGCTTCACCTTTTACACCGCGGTGGCGCTGGACAGGCCCTTTGCTCGGCAGTTTGTGGAAATGGCCGCCATCAGCCTCGGCGTTGCGGCGGCCAGCTTTGGTGTGGGCTATGTTGCCCGCGCTTTACTCGGCGTGGAGGTATGAACCGGAAACCATCGTTGGCAGTCCCTGGTTGAAAGAGTTGCCAAGTTCATGACAAGAAAGAGGAACGAAGGGAAGACAATGACTGGACCACAAGACGAGGTGCGCGACGTCTCCGCGCAAGAGGCGATGGAAAGCCTGGAATTGGCCAAGCGCCTGGCCCAGATCCGCTACAAGATTCTGGTGCTCTCTGGGAAGGGAGGCGTGGGGAAAAGCACCGTCGCTGCTAACTTGGCTGTGGCGCTGGCAGCGATGGGGCGGCATGTGGGATTGTTAGACGTGGACTTTCACGGCCCCAGCATTCCGAAGCTGATGGGTCTCGAACAGCGTACCGTGGCCATCGAGCAAGGGGCGATGCTGCCTGTGGACTGCGGTCCGCACCTGAAGGTCATGTCTTTGGGCCTGCTGCTGCCCAGCGAAGACGATGCCGTCATTTGGCGCGGCCCCTTGAAAATGGGGGTCATCAAGCAGCTTCTCAAGGACGTGCAATGGGGCCGCTTGGACTACCTGATCGTGGACAGCCCTCCTGGCACAGGCGATGAGCCACTCTCGGTGGCGCAGCTCCTCACGCCGCCGGTGGGCGCCATCGTGGTGACCCAGCCGCAGCAACTTTCCACTGCAGACGTGCGGCGCTCTATCCGTTTCTGCCAACGGGTGGGGATGCCTGTTTTGGGCGTGATTGAGAACATGAGCGGTTTTGTCTGCCCGCACTGCGGCGGCC
>JACIZP010000165.1 GCA_014359355.1 Calditrichota bacterium
AGCGAACCGCGCAAGGTCACCAGGTGGGTCTTGTATTTCTTGTTGAACCGTATTCTCGTCACCTCGCCCATTTCTAAGAACTTTCCCTCTTGATCCATCACGGGGAGTTGATCCCCGGGGGCAAAGTTCGGGACAAATTCGTGTGGGATAACCACTTCTGCCCAGTGCTCGTCAATCTTCCTGGCTAAGGTAATTGCCAGGCCGGGACAGGCCGCAACGCACAGCATGCAGCCTGAACACTCACCAGAATAGACAGGCGGGTCGAGAAGATTGCCTCTCTCCCCTCGCAAAGAGATTGCGCCCGTGGGGCACACTGCGGCGCAGGGGTCGCAAGGGATCTCTTCCACACAGTGAAGCACCGGCTGAAACTTGGGGCCCAGTGCCACAGCTTGCTTGGGATAAACCTTTCCTGGGGGGCTCTTCAGAATCTCCATCTTTTCAGCAAAGGTGCCGTCGATGTGCACCTGGTCGCCGAGCATCCCGGCCATCCGCAGTCCAGCGATGCGTCCGCCAAACATCGCGGAAGAAGCCTCGGCGATCTCCTCCGCATCCCCTGCTCTCACCACCTTGAAGCCGAAGCGCCGCGCCATTTGATAGAACTCGTCCACGGGGCTCAAGCCTACGGCAAGGAGGAGGGTATCCACCGCATAGGTGCGCGCCGTGCTGAGGATCGGCTGAAAGCGCTCATCCACCTGGGCAATGGTGACGCGCTCCACCCTTCCTCTTCCCTCAGCGGAAAGGATGGTGTGCGAGAGGTAGATGGGAACCCCCATTCTCTTGATTTTGTCCTGGTGCACTTTGTAGCCGGCTACTTTTGGCAGGATGTCGGCGATTCCCACTACCTGCATGCCGGCCTGCAAGGCGTGGTACGCGGCGATGAGACCAACGTTGCCGCTGCCGATGATGAACAGCCTTTCTGCTGGGCGGACAAGGTCCCTGTTCACCAAAGTTTGAAACGCCCCTGCGCCATACACGCCCGGCAGATGGTTGCCCGGGAAGATGAGGCCCTTTTCGCGGGCGCCAGCGCTCACCACCAGGCCCTGGAAGCCCACGATCACATAGTGGCGGCCGTCCACGAAGACACCGGCCTTCTGGTCCTTGTAAATGCCGACCACAGATGCGTTGGTCATCACCGTGATGTTCGGCAGCTCGGCCACCTGTTGTGCCAAGAGCCGAGCGATGTCGATGCCACGCGTACCGGCGTAACAGTCCTCCACAGAGCCGAAAAACTTGTGCGTCTGCAGGACCAGCTTCCCCCCCAAGGCCGCCTTGTCATCCACCAGGACTGCGGAGAAGTTCCTCTTGGCGAGCTCGATGGCAGCGGTCAGCCCAGAGGGCCCGCCCCCCACCACGAGCACGTCGCAGGT
>JACIZP010000166.1 GCA_014359355.1 Calditrichota bacterium
AACCGGCAGCAAGGGCGAGGAGGTGGCTGCGGCCTACCTCGAACGCAAGGGCTATCGCATTGTCGCGCGCAACTACCGCTGCGCCCACGGCGAGATTGACATCGTCGCCCGCGACGGCGAGACGTTGGTGTTCGTGGAGGTCAAGGCAGGCCGTTCTGGCTCTTTTGGGCCGCCAGAAGGCTGGGTGGATAGGCGCAAGCAGGGGCACTTGGGCAAGGCGGCTGCCCTCTACATGGAGGAGCACGCAATCGAGGATGTCGACTGCCGCTTTGACGTGATTGCCGTGGTGTGGGAACGCAGTGGCGTGCGGGTCCAGCACATCGAAGACGCCTTCTGGCTCTGAGAAGACGGCACGGCGCTCAGCCGTGCGGCGGGCCATCTTTGGTGCAGCGCAGTGGGCCCTCGTCCTGTACTTGCTCTGGCCGGTGCGCAGTCGCCTGCAAGGGATGGGCGACTTTGCGCGAGTGGCGCTGGGCATCTTTCTCTTCGTGGTGTTCTCCGGGAAGCTGCTCTACGACCAGGTCATAGCACGCCGGCAGAGCACAGACCCCCGGGAGCAGGGAGTGCATCTGGCAGGAATCGCCCTCGGCCTGGTGCTCATTGTCGGTGTGGTGGTGCTGCTCATCGGCATCTTGCTGGCTAACCTTTTGACCAGCAGTCTACAGCCCCCTGAGGAATGACGCAGAACGGCACTCGGGCAGAAGGGGCAGGCTCCTTTGCTCATGAGGAAAACGGATTCGGAAATGGAGGATATGATTGACCAGTAGCCGCTTGGCGGTGTTAGCCCTGGTGCTGGTGAGTGCGACCGTGCACGGCAGCGCGCCGGCTGCTTTGCTTCCCTTGACGCGGGCGGAGCGCTCCGGCTTTACCCAGACGTCGCGGTACCAGGAGGTCGTCGCCTTTCTTGACACCTTGCAACAGCTGTCCGACGACCTGCGCGTGGAGACGATGGCCGTCAGTAGCGAAGGCCGGCCTGTGCCCTTGGCAGTGTTAGGGCGACCCGTGCCCCTGTCCCCGGCCCAGGCAAGGCTGGAGGACCGGCCCGTGGTATTCATCATCGCCAACCTCCACGCGGGCGAGGTGGAAGGCAAAGAGGCCACGCTGATGCTGATGCGCGACATGCTCCTGGGCGATTTGGCCTCGCTCTTGGAGAATCAGGTGGTCCTCATCGCCCCCATCTACAATCCGGACGGCAACGAGCGCATTAGCCCCAGCAATCGGCGCAGCCAGCATGGGCCGGAGGGTGGCGTGGGCGTGCGCCACAACGGTCAGAACCTCGACCTGAACCGTGACTTCATCAAGCTGGAGACTCCAGAAAACCAGGGTCTGCTGGCCAACGTCCTCTTGCGCTGGGATCCTGTGCTTGTGGTAGACTGCCACACCACAAACGGCTCGCCACATCGGCATCCGGTCACCTACGCGGTGCCGCACAACCCAAACACGCACCCTGAGATCGTCCGCTATCTCCGCGCGGAGATGTTGCCGCAGGTGACGCGGCGGCTCAAGCAGACGCATGGCTACGACAGCGTGCCGTACGGCAACTTTGTCGACCTGGCGGCGCCAGAAAAAGGCTGGGAGAGCTTCGGCAGCGAGGGCCGCTACAGCACCAACTACATCGGCCTGCGCAACCGCTTTGCCATTCTGGACGAGAACTATGCCTACGCGGACTTTGCGACGCGGGTGCGTGCCTGTCGCGCCTTTTTGGAGTGCATCCTCTGGTACACGGCCCAGCACGGTCGCCAGATGAGCATCATCGTCCGTGCTATAGACCGGGGCACCACGGCGCGGGGTGCTGCGCGTGATTCCACCTGGAGTCTGGCGCTGCGGTCACAGGTGCAGGCGCTGCCCGAGCCCATCGAGGTGCTGAGCTACGAGTTTGCGACGGTTACCGAGGAGCCGGGTAGAAGCCGCATCAGGCCCACCGAACGGCCGCGCAGTTATCGTGTGCCCTACCTTGGCCAATACGTTCCCACCAGCACGGTGCCCTTCCCTGCGGCCTATCTCTTCCCGAGTCAGTTGCAGGAGGTGGCAGCAAAGCTGGTGCAGCACGGGATAGTCGTGGAAAGATTGGCGCAGAGCTGCACGTTGACGGTGCAGAGCTACCATGTGGACAAGATCGAGGCGACCCCGCGTCCCTACCAGGGTCACTTTCTGGTGACTTTGGCCGGGTCATGGCAGGAGCAGAGCAAGGTCTTCGCGGCCGGCGACTTTTTCGTGGATACGGCTCAGCCGCTGGCGCCTCTGCTTGCCTACCTGCTGGAACCTGAGAGCGAGGATGGCTTGGCTACATGGAACTTCTTTGACCGCCACCTCTATGCCAGCCAATGGAGCGATAGGCCGGCGGACTTTCCGGTGAGCAGAGCCGTGCAGCGACCAAGAGTGGCCCGGCGCGTCTGGCAACCGAGTGCCGGGATGGAGCCTCCGGCGGAAACAAGTGAACCAGCAAAGAGGTGAAACCATGGCGGAAATGGTCAAGCAGCTTTCGGTTTTCGTGCAGAACAAAGTGGGCACTCTTCAGGAGTTGTGCACGCAACTGGGACGGGCCGGCGTCAACGTGCTCGGCACCCTGCTGGTCGACGAGCGTGACTGGGGAGTGGTCAGACTGGTGGTCGACGATGTGGCCAAAGCAAAGACGGCACTCCAGAACACCGGCTATGTGTTCGGCGAAAGCGAGGTGTTGGCCGTGGAGCTGGACAATACGCCGGGAACTTTGGCGGATATGGCCAGTAGACTGGCTAAAGAGAACATCAGCGTGGAGTTCATCTACGGCTCAGGTGCCGGACCAAGAGCGCTGATGATTCTCTCGACCTCGAACAACAAGAAAGCCGGTAAGCTGCTCCGCTGAGGGGCAATGGAACGGAAGATGCTGGTCCGGAAGGAAGTGGCAACCGCTGTTTGCAAACGAGAGGAGTGTGCGGATGAAGAAGGTAAGTGTGATCATGCAGTATCGGGAGGGGCTGAGTTACAGCGACGCCGAGCTCAATGAAAGCATCAAGACACTCGTCAACCAGAACTATCCCCACTGGGAACTGATCCTGGTTGACTACCGCGGGAAGAAGGCGGCGCGCCCGCCTCTGCTGGAAGATGAGCGCATCATCCATCTTCCGGGGACGTTCAAGAACCGGGCGCAAGGCCTCAACGCCGCGCTCGCCCGCGCTACCGGCGACGCGGTGCTGCTCGTGGACAACATCCGCGCACACGTCTCCTTTCGCACCAGCACGCTGGAATTGCTCCTCATGGCCGCGGGCAGGCACAGAGACACCGGCCTGGTGTACGCCGACTATCGCCTGATTGCCGCTGACGGCACAGAGCGCGATATCCACTTGCTCGGTCACCACGAAGGGCGCCTGCGCGACAATCAGGACTATGGGCCGGTGTGGCTCTTGCCGCGAGCGGTGGTCAAAAAAGTCGGCGGGCTCGACGAGAAGTACGCGGCCGCTGACCTTTATGACTTGCGGCTGAAGGTAGCCACACGCTACCGCCTGGTGCACCTGGCCGCAGCGCGCAACGGCCACGCTTACGTAGTCAAGGCCCCTGCCGCCAAACATAACGTTTTCGATTACCTCCTCGCCAGCAAGGAGGTCCAGCTGGAGATGGAGCATGCCCTCACCGAGCACCTGAAACGTATCGGTGCCTATCTGGCGCCAGGTGCCCACTACCAGAAGGTCACCTACACCCGCGCCGAAGAGCGCCAGTTCTCTGACTGCATTGCCAGCGTCGTCATTCCGGTGTTCAACCGCAAGGAGTTCATCGGCACCGCCATCGAAAGTGTGCAGGCACAGACAGTGCCAAGCGTCGAGGTCATTGTCGTCGTCAACGGCGGCAAGGACGATCCCACCATCGAGGGGGTGAAGCCCTATTTGCCTGGGGGAGAGAAGTACGATCCCAACAAGCCCAAGGTCACCCTGCTGGTTGAGGACATCAACAACATCGGCTACTGCCTGAACAAGGGCTTGCAGGTGGCGCGCGGCAAGTACTACGTGCAATTGGATTCCGACGACCGCCTGAAGCCCAACGCAGTGGCAAAGATCCTCGAAGTGTTTGATTCCGACCGGCGCATCGGCATGGTCATCGGTTCCTACGAAGTCTGGCAGAAGGACGAGCACACGGGCGAGCTGTCGCGCATGGAGTCCATCCCCGTAGTGACCCACGACGAGTGGACGGAGAAGAACGGGCGGAACAACCTCCTGCGCATCAACGGAGCTGGGGCGCCGCGCGCCGCGCACATCAAGGTCATCAAGGAACTCGGCGGCTTTGGCACCAACGATTCCCCGTATGCGCGCAATTACGGCGAAGACTATGACTTGGTATTGCGCCTGTCGGAGCGTTACCGCATCGGACGGGTGTGGGAGCCCATCTACGAGGTCGTGCGCCACGCCGGAGGGACCGACCACGCCATCGACCAGGCGACCATTGACCGCAACGACGAGGCTAAGGACTTTATGCGCCTGGAAGCGGTGCGGCGCCGCAAGGCCTTAAACCGCAAAGCAAAGGCGGCGTGAACGAATCCCCCACCTTGAGTGCTGTGCACCCCAGGACGAGCGCCGCCCACAGTTGCTACCTGGCATTGTGGGCGGCTGTGGTTGCGTCCGTGTGCATAGCTGGCCTCGCCTGCCGGAATGGGAGCCGAAGTGCCTCGCTCATTCAGCATCACCCGCGGTGGCGCCACGACCACGCCGGCATCGTCCGCGGCGATACTTCTGTGCGCGTCCTCGCCTTGATCTTCACCGGCGGCGACTATGGCGAGGGGTGTGAGCACATCCTATCCACGCTGGAGAGCCACGGCATCAAAGCCTCCTTCTTCCTCACCGGGGCATTCCTTTCCCAGCCGGAGCGGCGTTCCTGTGTCAGGCGTATGGTTGGGCAGGGGCACTACGTTGGCCCCCACTCGCACGCCCACCTGTTGTATTCGCCCTGGGAGGACAGGTCCAAGAGTTTGGTAGGCAGACGGCTCTTTCGCCAGGACCTCAGGCAGAACTTGCGCGAGCTACGCGCTCTGGGTGCGCTCCGGCACGCCAAGGTGGTCTACTTCATTCCGCCCTATGAGTGGTACAACGAAGACCACGTGCGGTGGGCCAATGAGATGGGCGTGGTGCTATGCAACTTCACTCCGGGCAGTGGTTCGCATCGCGACTGGATTCCTGAGGGGGAGAAGGGCTTTGTTCCCGGCACTGCGATTCTTCAGGACATTCTCGCCTATGAGCAGCAGGACCCAAATGGGCTCAACGGCTTCCTCTTGCTCCTCCATCTCGGCGCGCAGCGACAGGACAAGGTCTTCTTGCAGCTCGGACCGTTGGTGGAAGAGCTGCTGCGGCGCGGCTACCGGTTCGTCAGAATTGATGAGTTGCTGGCTATTCCCTGAAGGCAATGCCGAAAGGAGTGGTGTCGGCCATGTCGCAGAGAGGGTCGGTGCCTTGCACGTAAACAAAGCGGCGCTGCGAACGACTCATTCGCTGTTCAGCATGAACTTGCCATGGGTGTACGGGCCGTCGCGCCACCTGACCTCTTCGCGCACGCGCATGAAGCTCATTCCTAAGTAGCGGCGGTTCCGCATGAGACTGGCCAGATAGTCAGCAAAGGGGGTGTCCACCACTTTGCCGGCGCTCATGCTGGCATGGCGGAAAAAGAGCCCGCGCTCGTTTCGGATGACCAGCAGCATGTGCGCCGAAAAGATGCCCGGCCGATCCTGGATCAGGGCGACAATATCCCCGCTGCGGAGGCTGTCCTTGTGGGCGGCCAGGCGCGTCAGGGGGATGTAGGAAATTGTCACCTCGCGATCGGGCAGGAACACGGGCAGATCCACAAACCCTTTGCCGGCGAAAAAGCGCTGATGGCTGATGGTGCGGGTGAGGGGCGTGGCGTCGTTGCCGCCGACTCGCTCCGTTACGTCCTCCAGGCACCAGCTATTGGCCGGCAGCCAGTCGGCCATGGTATAGTGGTTGCGACTGGCCATGCCTATGATTCCCTGCCGATAGCGAATGTGCTGCAGGATGTTGAAAAAGTCCTCGTAGTAATCTGCCAGCGTAAGGGCAAGCACAATTTCGCAGTAGGTCATGCAATTAAGCTTCTTGAGGTTCAGCAGCGGCCTTGTGTCGTAGCGGGCGTAGGGGCCGTCGCCCTCGCAATAGAGCTCATAGGGGGCGCCCAAGAACCGCTCGGAGTAGTAGACCATCTTCTGCTGATTGCTCCAGCCAGAGCTGGCAACGCGGCGGATTTCATGGTCGAGCGCTTCGCTGGACAGGTGCGGATAG
Source organism: Calditrichota bacterium (assembly GCA_014359355.1). Classification (NCBI taxonomy): domain Bacteria; kingdom Pseudomonadati; phylum Calditrichota; species Calditrichota bacterium. Next base: position 6,252 of record JACIZP010000166.1, read on the forward strand.
TAGGGGCGCACCAGCGGCCGCGCGCAACCGGCGAACAGGCTCACAAACAGCAGGAGGACAGCCTGTCGCCATTTCGTTCTGTGCATGGAATTGACCTCCGACGGTATCGAGCTACACCTCGCCATTCGCGCGCCGGATGGATGACTGCAGTTGCTGCTCCTGGAGGGGGAGGCTACCACAGGTCTTCCATCCCCGGCGGGATGTCCCAGAAGGTGGCCCACTGGAAGTGGCCGGTGCCGCCGCGGTGGGCCGCCAGATCCACCGACAGTAGGCGGTAGTGCTCCTGTTCCTGCTCGGCCAGGAAGTGGAACATGTCACGCGCTTTCGCCGACTTGGCGCGGCCAGCTGCCGACAGGTAGAAGTCGTAGGCTGCGCGTTCTGCCTCCATGGCCACGGAGATGGCCTGTTCGACAGTCATGTTCTTGGTGAGCGTCCGTTTCGTCACCTCGACGCCCTTCTTGCCTGTGTCCGGCGGCGGTCCTCCGGTCAGCGTCCGGTACAGGTCGGAGAGCTGCTGGAAATGCTCCTGCTCCACGGCTGCCAAATAGAGGAACTTGTTGCGGATGGCTGGCTGCGCAAAGCGTTCTCCCGCAGCCTGATAGAATTCCTGCGCGCCTTTCTCGCGCGCCACCGCCAGGGCTAAAGCCTGCAGCGCCTCAGAAGGCTTAGTTTCGCTCACCGGGCGGCGAACGGCCAGCGCCTCGGCCAAGGCGCGATTGAACTCGGCCAAGTCCTCGGAGCGGCGTGAGGTGATGAGCTGTCCATCCACCACCACAGGACTGTCCTCGTAAAGGCCGCCTGCCAACAGCACATCGTCACGGATGCCGGGGTAGCAGGTCAGCCTTTTGCCCGCAAGGAGCTGTGCCGAGATGAGCACCTGGGGCCCGTGGCAGATTGCCCCCACAGTGCCCCCCAGACTCCAGAACTGCCGCACAAAGCTCAGGACCTCGGGCGACAGCCGCAAGATCTCCGGTGAGTCACCCCCGGGTATGACGATGGCGTCGTACCCGGAAGGGTCGGCCTCATCGAAGGTGCGGGTCACTTCCACCGTCCGCCGGCCGTTCTTGCCGGCCAATCTGCTCTTGTAGGTGCCTACGTAGTCGACCTTGGCTCCCTTGCTGGCGAGGAAGTCATGAGGTGAGGTGGTCTGTTCATCATGAAACCGCGGAGCCACCAGAATGGCGACTCTTTTCCCTTTCAGTGGCATATCGCCCCTTTCATTATCCTCCTGTCCAGAAGCGCGGCGGGACGTCGGCGTCTATATGCAGCGCGAAACTTTGGCCTTCGCCCAACCAATGGACACCATAAATTTACAACAACGAGCGTGAAAAGCAAACGGAAAATGGCTCTGCAGGACCGGCTAACCATGATTTTGAGGCTCTCTTGGCGATTCTTCTTGAAGGTCACGAGTGGATCATCTATATTTGCACACACAGCCTTGCCGGCAGTGGTGGACATTCCAGAGGGCCCATGTGCAGTTGGCGGCAAATGCTCATGACTGTGACGGCAGTCCTACTCTTGGGCTCTGCTCTTGTGTACGGCCAGAGCGGGCAGTGGACTGTGTACACGCGCGAGAACTCCGGTCTGCCTGACAACAATGTCCTCTCCTTGCTGGCGACTCCTGAAGGGCGGCTCTGGGTGGGTACCAGATTCGAGGGGCTCGCGGTGTTGGACGGCGCTTCCTGGAGCTACTTCAAGCCGCCTGCTCCGCCTGGAGCACGTGCCACAACTTCCAATGACCCGCAAGGGCCGCAGGCCCAGGCCATCTACGACATTGCCTTGGACAGCACAGGCGTGCTCTGGGTTGGAACGAAGGTGCATGGTCTGCTGCGCTTCGACGGCGCAACATGGACCCGCTACGACACGGTCAACTCTGATTTGCCCGACAACTACACATGGTCGGTGGTCATCGATGCCGAGAACCGTGTGTGGGTAGGCACCCGTTACGGGGGCGTGGCGGTGTTCGATGGTGGGGCGTGGACCATCTTGAACACGCGCAATTCCCCTCTGCCTTCGGACGATGTGGGATGCCTTGGCCTTGACCCCAAGCAGCGCATGTGGATCGGCACGCGGCACGGCTTAGCCGTCCTTGACGGCAGCGAATGGCGGCTCTTCACCTCGGCGACCAGCGGTCTGCCTTACGACCACATTGAGGCGATTGCCTTTGACCCTGCGGGCACGGCCTGGCTTGGTACCTTCGGCGGGGGCTTAGCAAGGTTTGATGGGCAGGATTGGCAGGTGTACACGCACGGCAACTCTG
>JACIZP010000167.1 GCA_014359355.1 Calditrichota bacterium
GCATGGCGGCCGAGCTTTCGCGCATTCTCGACTATGTGGCTCAGCTGGAGCAGGTGGATGCTGCGGGAGTGGAGCCCATGGGGCAGCCGGAAGTGACCGTGCAGCGTGTACGTCGCGACGTGGTCAGACGAGGCCTCAAGCGCGAGGCGGCGCTGGCCGGGGCGCCGCGCTCCTGCGCAGGCTTCTTCAGCGTGCCCAAGGTGCTGCGGTAGGGGTGGCGATGCGGGCTGTGGGCATAATCCCCGCGCGCTGGGACTCCAGCCGCTTCCCTGGCAAGCCGTTGGCGGACATCGCCGGCAAGCCGATGATCCAATGGGTCTACGAGCGCGCACAACGTGCCGCGCTCCTCTCCCAGGTGATTGTCGCCACCGACGACGAGCGCATCGAGGAAGCGGTGAGAGCATTCGGCGGCGAAGTGGCCATGACCCCGCGCAGGGTCGCTTCGGGGACCGACCGCGTCGCCCTGGTGGCCAGGGATATGCCGGTGGAGATTGTCGTCAACATTCAGGGCGACGAACCACTGATTGAACCTGCCTCGATCGACCAGGCCGTGCGGCTGCTCATTGATGACCCCGAGGCGGTGGTGGGCACCTTAGCGCGCGAGGTGCAGACACCAGAGGAGCTGGCCGACCCGAACACCGTGCGCGTGGTGTTGGACCGCAAGGGATATGCCCTGTACTTTTCTCGTGCCGCTATCCCGTTTGTGCGGGACTGCGCCGCCCCAGAGAAGTGGCTTGAACATGCCACTTTCTACAACCACATCGGGCTTTACGTGTTCAGGCGGAGTTTTCTCCTCAAGTACGCCACCCTGCCCCAGACTCCGCTTGAGAAGGTGGAGAAGCTTGAGCAGCTGCGCATACTCGAACACGGCTTCCGTATCCGCGTGGGCATCACCAATAGCGTGCCGCTTTGTGTGGATACGCCCGCCGACCTGGAGCGCGTGAGGGAAGAAGTGAGGAAGAGAGGATGGTGAGCGGCGCCAAACAGACCAAGTACATCTTTGTGACCGGCGGGGTGGTCTCGTCGCTGGGCAAAGGGATTGCCTCCGCCTCCATCGGGCGGTTGCTCAAAGCGCGCGGCCTCAAGGTCACCATCATCAAGTTCGACCCCTACATCAATGTGGATCCCGGAACGCTCAGCCCCTATCAGCACGGCGAGGTCTTTGTGACCGATGACGGTGCCGAGACCGACCTCGACTTGGGGCACTATGAGCGCTTTATCGACACCGACATGTCCGCCCGCAACAATGCCACCACCGGCCAGATCTACTTTACGGTCATCAAGAAAGAACGCCGGGGTGACTACTTGGGCAAGACCGTGCAGGTGGTACCGCACATCACCGATGAGATTCAACGGCGCATCCTGCAGGTGGCCCGCGAGGGGGAACACTTCGATGTGGTGATCGCCGAAATCGGGGGCACAGTGGGCGACATCGAGAGCTTGCCTTTTTTGGAAGCCATCCGCCAGTTCTGCCTGGCGGTGGGGCGCGACAACGCCCTGAACGTCCACTTGACGCTGGTGCCCTACATCCGTGCCGCGGGCGAACTAAAGACCAAGCCGACCCAACACTCCGTGATGCGGCTGCGCGAGATTGGCATCCAGCCGGATATCCTCCTTTGCCGCACCGAGGTGCCGTTGAGCCGTGAGCAGCGAGAAAAGATCGGCCTGTTTTGCAGCGTGCCGCCCAACGCGGTCATTGAAGCGCGCGACGTCGAGTCCATTTACGAGGTGCCGTTGGTGTTCGAGAGTGGGGGGTTGGCCGACCAGATCGTTGAGCTGCTCAAGCTCAAGTGCGACAAGCCCGACCTGTCCACCTGGAAGTCTTTTGTGCACAAGGTGAAGAACCCGAGCGCCTTTGTGCGCGTGGCGATTTGCGGCAAGTACGCCGGACTGCGCGACTCGTACAAGAGCATTGTCGAGGCCTTTGTGCATGCCGGCGTGGAAAACGACGCCCGCGTGGAGCTCAAGTGGATTGATGCCGAAGAGTTAGAGAAGACTGGCGCGGAGGGGCGCCTCGACGATGTTTCGGGATTGTTAGTGCCGGGAGGCTTTGGCGAACGTGGCATAGAGGGGAAAATCGCGGCGGTGCGCTACGCCCGTGAGCACAAGTTGCCCTTCTTTGGCATCTGCCTCGGTTTGCAGTGCGCCGTGATCGAGTTTGCCCGCAACGTCTGTGGGCTGGAGGGCGCCAACAGCCGCGAGTTCGACCAGGGTACGCCGTATCCGGTGATTGATCTGATGGAGACGCAGGTGGACGTCACCCAAATGGGCGGTACCATGCGCCTGGGCGCCTACACTTGCGAGTTGGACAAGAAGTCGCTGGCGGCGAAAATCTATGGCCGCACCACTATCTCCGAGCGCCATCGTCACCGCTATGAGGTGAACAACAAGTACGTCCCCTTGCTGCAGGAAAGGGGATTGGTGGTCAGCGGGCGGAACCCGGACACGGGATTGGTGGAGATGATCGAGCTGCCGTCGCATCCCTGGTTTGTGGCTGGTCAGTTTCATCCTGAGTACAAGTCGCGAGTGCTCAAAGCCCACCCGCTGTTCCGCGCGTTTGTGCGGGCTGCCTTGCAGCACAAGGAGAGGCGTAACGGCAACAGAACAGCGTAGGTCAGGAGCTGGATACAGTGCGAACCGTGACCATTGGCGACATTAGCATCGGGCCCGGGCGACCGCTGGCGCTGATTGCCGGTCCGTGCGTGATCGAGTCGGAAGAGCTGGTGCTGCGCACAGCGGCGGAAGTGCAGAAAATCGCCCGGCGCGTCGGGATGCCGTTCATTTTCAAGTCCTCGTACCTGAAGGACAATCGCTCGTCGGCCAATTCCTATCAGGGCCCGGGCTTGGAGAAGGGGCTGCGCATCCTGCAGAAGGTGAAGGAAGAGATAGGCGTGCCGGTCCTTTCGGACATCCATGACCAGCATGAGGCGGAGCCGGCGGCAGAGGTGCTGGATGTGATCCAGATCCCTGCCTACCTATCCATGCAGACCAGCCTGACCCTTGCCGCGGCCCGGACCGGCAAGGCGCTCAACATCAAGAAGGGTCAGTTCCTCGACCCCACCGACATGAAGCACGTCATCGGCAAGGTGGAGGGCGTTGGCAACCACAACATCCTCCTCACCGAGCGTGGCACTTTCTTCGGCTACCACAACCTGGTTGTGGACTTTCGCTCTTTTGCCATCATGCGTGGCCTCGGCTATCCGGTAGTGTTTGACCCGACCCACGCGATACGGGTCTATGGGGTACCTTCCAGTGACCCCGCGGGTGGGCGGCCGGAGTTTGTACCGGGCCTGGCGCGGGCAGCAGTGGCGGCAGGGTGCGAGGCGGTGTTCATCGAGACGCATCCCAACTGCCGGGAAGCGCTGTGCGACGCAGCCAGCATGTGGCCCCTGGACAGGTTAGAGCGGCTGCTCATCCACCTGCGGCGCATGGACGAGCTTCGCCGCGAGCTCGAAGCGAAACAGCCCATCACGTGAGTGCAGTCATGCGCGTTCGTCTGTTCCAACTGCTTGCGCTCACCTCGGCCTTCGCCGTGGGTCTCTCCCAGACGAGCGCGCAGACCGCCGTCACCGTGGCAGTGCTGGAGTTCCAGAACGTCAGCGGGATCAAAGACTGGGACAGGCTCTGCGCACTCGTGCCGGAGATGCTCAAAACGGAGCTTTCGCGCTCACCCTACCTTCAGGTGCTTGAGCGCAGTACACTGGACGGGGTAATGCAGGAGTTGGCGCTGGCACAGAGTGGGCTGTTGAACGAGGAACAGGCGCTGGCGGTCGGGCAGATGGCGGGCGCGCGCTACGTGATTCAGGGCGCCATTGGTCGCTCCGCGGGTGCACTGCGCCTCGATGCCCACATCGTCGAAGTGAGCAGTGGTAGGGTGCTGGGCGAGAAGGTAGAGGGCCACGGCTATCAGGCCTTGCCGCAGATGGTGGGCCTGTTGGCGCAGAACATCGTGTACGATCTGACGGGCAATGGCCAATATCAACAGCAGGTCCGATTGCGCACCTACCCGGCCTCGTTTGCACTGGGTGTCACCGGAGTGTGCGGCTTAGCGACGCTCATCACGCACCTCAACTACCGCGAGGCATACCATGAGTATCAGCAGGCTACGCGCCTGGCGGACTTTGACCGCACTTACGACCGTGCCAATAGCTACATGAAGGCGCGCAATGTGCTGCTGGGTGTCACAGGCGTCGCCGGCATGGTGACTCTTGCCCTGATTGCCGCCAACAGGACGGAGTCGAACTACGTGGTGGCCGCTGCGGCAGAGCCACGGACGAACCGATTGTCCCTGCGCCCTGAATGGGATGGCGCAGGGGTACGCTTGGCGCTCAGCTACAGGTGGTGAAATATGCCTGGTCCAGTGCGCCTCGCTGTGGTCCTCTTGGCATTGGCCTGCCAGTGCGGGGACCTGCCGCGGGACAACCCCCTGGACCCCAAGAACCCGCGTAGCCAGCGGGAGCGCGTGATCTTGGCCGAGGCATTCGTCAGCGACGATCCGGCTGCTGCCTACTGCGGTTATGCGCTTGATGCTCTCGCCCAGCTCGAAGCGGAAGTAGGCAGCGCTCATCTGCTCATCGCCGAGTACCACTTGCCGAATCCTGGCAAGTGGGTCGATCCACATGCGGTGCCCGAGGCGCGCCTGCGGTACGAAGAACTGGCCCAGACGGGCCTCGGCATTCCCGATGTTTTCTTTGACGGTCCCGCAGGTCGGGTACAAGGCGCGTACAGTGCCGCTACTGCCTATGACCGCTACCGGCGGCTCTATGACGCGCACCGCACGAGTGCGGGGCTGTTCACCATCGAGGGGGAGGTGGCGCGTACCAACGCCGAGGTGAAGGTGCAGGTGAGCCTGGCCAGGCTTGGTTCGCAGCCCGCCCGTGCTCTCTTGCTGCGTGCAGTGCTGGTGCGCGACCTGGGCATGGATAGGCACCACCACGTGGTGAAGGCTGTCTTTTCGGGCCAACGGGTAGAGGATTTGCAGGCCGGTGAGGTGGTGCAAAGTACTTTCCTGTTACCGGCAAGTGCAGTCAGTGGCGGCGATGAGTCGCTCATTGTCTTTGTCGAGTCCGGAGAAGGGGCCAATCGTGTGGTGGAACAGGCCGCTTCGCTTAGGCTTTAGGGCCAAAGTGCCAAAGGGTAACAAGCAGCGATGAAGCACTGCCGGACAACGGTGATCGTCGTGGCAGCGCTTCTGTCCGGCTGCAGTCTGGTGGAGAAGCTGGCCAATCGGCCACCGGTCATCGTGCGCGTCTACGCCCTGGACAATGACCTTTACCCTGGCGATACCACCACGGTCATCGTCGAGGCCGAAGACCCGGACGGGGACCTCTTGTCGTATCAATGGAATACGACCGGCGGGGCGTTCGTTGGCTCAGCGCAAGGGGCGCGTGCCCTGTGGCAGGCACCAACGCAGCCTGGCTCCTACCAGCTGACCGTCACGGTGCGCGACGAGAACGGTGCGCAGGTTACCGGTTCGCTGACCGTGGTGGTAGCCAGCGAAGAGCCACCGCAGGTAACTATTGTGCGACCGCGCGAAGGAGAGGCCCTGCCAGGACTGGGCACGTTTCGCGTGGAGGCGCGGGTGACGCACCCCACCAGTCCCATCGAGCGGGTGGAGTTTTGCGTTGATGGCACGCTGCTTTTCACGGACACTGCTGCAGAAGGCAATCTGTACGCCTTTCTTTGGAATCTGGACGGCCTTTCCGGGCCGAAGACAGTGGTTGCAAAGGGGTATCGATTGCACCCGCCTGGGCCCCCGGGTGCCGATTCGGTGCACGTGGTCATCGAGGGGGTGACCCCTTTTCCAAGGTGAACGCTCCATGGAAGCTACCATTGCGTCTTTGTCGAATGCGAATGCTGAAGCTGCGCAGGCGATTGCTACAGGAAAACGAGTCCTGGAGATCGAGGCGCGCGCCCTCCACGCCTTGGTCGACAGGGTGGGTGACTCCTTCGTCAAGGCTGTAGACTTGCTGTATAACTGCCGGGGTCGGGTGATCGTGACCGGCATGGGCAAGTCGGGGATTGTTGCCTCGAAGATCGCCGCCACGCTGACCAGCACCGGCACGGCGGCCATCTTTATGCACGCAGCCGAAGGGGTGCACGGCGACCTGGGCTTGGTGCGCAAGGACGACGTGGTCATCTGCGTGTCGAAAAGCGGCAACACTGGCGAACTGACGCGCCTCTTCCCGGCGTTGCGGAGGATCGGGGTGCCCATCATCTCGTTGATTGGCAACCTCCGTTCCGCGCTGGCCGAACGCAGCGACGTGGTGCTCGACGTGAGCGTGCAGGAAGAGGCCTGTCCCAACGACCTCGCCCCCACTGCCAGCAGCACCGCCGCCTTAGCCATGGGGGATGCTCTGGCGGTGGCGCTTTTGGAGCGGCGTCGCTTCAGCCCGGAGGATTTCGCCTTTCTCCATCCCGGGGGCTCGCTGGGCAAGAGACTGCGCCTCAAGGTGGACGACATCATGTTCACCGGCGAGAAAGTGGCCAAGGTGAAACTTGATACGCCGCTGCGCGAGGCCATCCTCGAGATAACCCGCAAACGCTTCGGTGGCACGTGCGTGGTAGACGACCAGGAGGTGCTGCGCGGCATCATTACCGACGGCGACCTGCGCCGGCTCATGGAGCGGGACTTTGACGTGCGCACGCTCACCGCTGCCGACGTCATGAACGACAAGCCGAAGACAGTGCAAGCGGGGTCTATGGCTATCGACGCGCTGCGCATCATGGAGGACCTCAATATCATGCAGATCGTGGTGGTGGACAAGGAGAACCACCCGGTGGGGATGATTCACCTCCACGATTTCCTGGAAGCTGGAGTTTCATGAGACTGAGGGTTTTGGTCGCAGCCGGCCTGGTGGCGCTCATGGTCGCCTGTGCGCGAAAGGAAGCGCCGCGGACTACTGCCCGTCCGCCTGAGGGGAGGCCGGTGGAGCAGGAGGGCTGGCATTCGCGCGTGGTGAGCACCAAGGAGGGAAGACCCACAGCCATCATCAAGTACGGGCACATGGTCAAGTACAAGGGGGACAGAGTCTATCGGTTCGACCAGGGCGTGGAAGTAGATTTGTTCAACGACGAGGGGGCGCGTCTGTCGCACGTCACTGCCGACTCGGGCGTGATGCACGAAGCCTCCTACGACGTCGAGGCGCACGGCAATGTGGTGGTGGTTTCCGACAGCGGCGTGGTGCTGCTCACGCAACGGCTTTTCTACACCAAAGAAAACGACAAGGTCTACTCTGATGCCCCGGTGACGATCGTGCGCGGTCCGGGCGACACCCTTTACGGAAAAGGGTTCGAGTCTGACAAGAACTTGCGCAACTACACGTTCTACGAACCGCGCGGCGTTACAGAGCGTAAGATCGACCTCGACCTCGAGCGGCAGGTTCGACCCAAACGGGTGCGCGCGGACTCCGCTGCTGGGGTGAGCGGACCTCCGTCGGGTGGGACACCGGAGTAGCCAGGGGGTGGAAGATGAGGATGGGTGGGGTCGGAAGCGATCGTCAGCGACTCGCACTTATTTTGGGCGTCATGCTCGTCGTCGGGGGCAGCCTTCGCGCCCAGGTGCAGGATGAGCGGCTGCGGCTTGTCAGAGCGGCGCGCCTGAGCGGACAGACAGTCGACGGGCGGGTTCTGCAGAGACTCGAAGGGGACGTGCTTTTCCGTCAGGGGCAGGCTACCATGTCGTGCGAGCAGGCGCTCCGCGACGAAGCAGCAGGCACGGTGGTGTTCATGGGCCGCGTGCGCATCGATACCGGAAGGCGCAGGCTGTATGCCGAGCGCGTCGCGTACAACGAGTTCAGCCGGGTGGAAGAGGCAGAGGGGCATCCGGTGGTCTACGATAGCACGCGACGGCTGGCAGCCGAGAGGCTGACCTACTTCGAGCCAGAAGAGCGGGCGCTGGCCGTAGGGCGGGTCGTCCTTGCGGACACCGCGCGTTTCACCACGCTCACGTGCGGCCGAGCGGAATACTTTCGCGCCACCGGCTATGCGGTGGCCACCCATTCCCCGCGTCTGGTCAAGACCGACAGCACCGGCGGCGATTCGCTGGTGCTATCGGGCGACAAAATGGAAGTGTTCGACGCAGGCGCACGCGCCCTGGTCACCGACAGCGTCACGCTCAGGAAGGGGCGCCTGGTGGTCCGCTGTGGCAGAGCGGAGTACTTTGACGATGAGGAGAAAGTGCTCCTCACTGCCGCGCCTCATGGCGTGTACGGCCAGGACCATATCCGCGGCACGACAATGGAGGTGTACCTCAGTGGACAGGAGGTGCGCAGAATCGTCGTCCAAGGCGACGCGCTGATCACCTCGCCCAGTGACTCACTCAACCCGGAGACGCGCGTGAATCGCCTTACCGGGCAACGAGTGACCATCCAGCTGGCCGAGGAACAGATCCGAGAGATGACCATCGAGGAGCAGGCCACGAGCCTCTACCACGTGCTGGAAGAAGGCGAATTCAAGGGCGTCAATCTCATCAGCGGCGACCGGATACTCCTTTACCTTGAGGACGGCAAGTTGCGCCGTGTGCGCATCGAGAGCGCTCCAGGTAAGACCAGCGGTGTCTTTTATCCGCCGCGCTTAGAAGGTGCCATTCCCGCTGACAATGGGCGAGGGACGAGACGAGCGACAGGATGACGCAGGCTGGAGGTGGTGACCACCGCATGCTCCTCCGCTCCGAGGAGCTGGTCAAGGTCTACAGCAAGAGAAAAGTGGTCAACGGGGTCTCCATCGAGGTCCGCCAGGGCGAGATCGTCGGACTGCTGGGGCCCAACGGAGCGGGCAAGACGACCACCTTCTACATGATCACCGGGATGATTCCTCCCACAGCCGGGAGGATCTTTCTGGACGATCGCGAGATCACGCACTTGCCCATGTACCGGCGGGCGCAGCTGGGAATTGCCTATCTATCGCAAGAGCCGTCGATCTTTCGCAAACTGACGGTGGAAGAGAACATTTTGGCCATCCTGGAGACGATGGACCTGACCCGCGAGGAGCGACGGCAGCGCCTTGAGGAGCTGCTCAACGAGCTGGATATTGCCCATCTGGCCAAGAACAAAGCCTATACCCTGTCCGGAGGGGAGAGGCGACGCGCCGAGATAACCAGGGCGTTGGTCACTAAGCCAAAGTTCATCTTGCTGGACGAGCCGTTTGCAGGCGTCGACCCCATTGCAGTGGAGGACATCCAGAGCATCGTGGCGCGCCTGAAAGAGAAAAACATCGGCGTGCTCATCACTGATCACAACGTGCATGAGACGCTTTCGATCACCGACAGGGCATATCTGCTCTACGAGGGGGTCGTCCTCAAGTCTGGGACCTCGGAGTTCTTAGCCAACGACCCCGAGGCCCGAAAGCTGTACCTGGGGGAGAAATTCCGCCTGGATCGTTGAGCGCATGCCCGGTGCCGTGCGAGTGCAGAGAAGGAATGCAAGAGACTGTTCGGGAACGTGGTAAAGGCATGAGGTGAGAACCAAGGGAAAGCGACAGTGGAAACCTGTGGGAGTAAGCGACTGTTGAATATTGGCATGTGGGTAGCTGAGGTGGAGAAGGGACGTTACTGCTGGCCCAGAAGGAAGGAGGTGCAGAGCGCATGGTAAATCTGTCGCAAAGACTGTCCATGCAGCTGCGGCAGTCACCGCAGCAAGTGCTGCTCTCTTCCTTGCTCCAGTTACCGATTCTCAGTCTTGAGCACCGCATCAACTTGGAGCTGGAGACCAATCCCCTTCTGGAAATCGACACGGAAATGGAAGAAGAACTGGAGCAGGAGGAAATTCCAGAGCAGACCTTAGAGCTGGAGAGTCCCGAGGAGTCTGATGAGCAGGAAGTCGACTATGATACCATTCACGACCAAAAAGAGGAACAGGAGATAGACTGGGAAACCGTGCTCAACGATCAGGATTCTTACGAGCACTGGATCCCCAGGGAGAAGGACGCGGAGCAGTTCGAGCGACCGGAGGTCTACCGCGAGACGCTCACCGACCACCTGCTCAATCAGTTGCACCTGACTGACCTCTCCGACCAGGAGATGGCCATCGGCGAACACCTCATCTGGAATATCAACAGCGCAGGCTACTTAGCGACCGATGTGCACAGCGTGGCCGACACCTTCGAGGTGGACGCAGAGGTCGTCGAGAAGGTGCTGGAGGTCATTCAGCATTTTGATCCGCCCGGGATCGGGGCCCGCAACCTGCAGGAGTGCCTGCTCATCCAGCTACTGGAGCAGGAGGACCCGCACCCCTTGGCGGTGACCATCATTCGCGACCATTTCGATGACTTTAAAAATTTGCGCTTCGAAAAGCTGGCGAAGACCCTCGGAGTCAGCCTGGACGAGGTGAAAGAGGCAATCGAGGAGATCAAGAAGCTCAATCCCAAGCCAGGGGAAGGGTACGTTGCCTACGACGACAATTACGTCGTGCCGGATATATCTGTGGTCAAAGAGGACGGGGAATTCAAGGTCATACTGAACGACTGGAACATCCCCTCGTTGCGCATCAGCAAGTCGTACCGACAGATGCTGGCCGACAAGAAGAACACGCCCAAGGAGGCAAGGGACTATATCCGGCAGCGGTTAGAGTCGGCGCGTTGGCTGATCAATTCTATCCAGCAAAGGCGTCAGACCATCATCCGCGTCATGGAGGCCATTGTTCGGCGGCAACGTGACTTTTTCGAGCACGGCCCCGAGCACATCAAGCCGATGATTCTCAAGGACATCGCCGACGATATCGGCATGGACATCTCCACGGTGAGCCGGGTCACTAATGGCAAGTACGTGCAGACCGAGTTCGGCGTCTTCGAGCTGAAGTACTTTTTCAGTGAGAAGATCCATCGCGACGACGGCGAGGATGTGTCCAACAAGGTCATCAAGAACCTCATCAAGGAGATCATTCAGAAGGAAGACCCGAAGAAGCCCCTCAACGACCAGAAGATCGCAGAGATGCTCAAGGCTCAGGGGTACAACGTGGCCAGACGAACAGTGGCCAAGTATCGCGAACAGATGATGATTCCCATTGCCCGCTTGCGGCGGGGTCTATAGAACGCAGTAGAGGAGCTCCGACCGTGTATATGACCCATGGGGAATGCCGTAGTTGGTGGCCGTGTGGCGGCATGCATGCCACCACTATTCTGGGCGTGCGCCACAAGGGCGAAGTGGCGCTGGCCGGCGATGGTCAGGTGACCTTTGGCGACGCCGTGCTCAAGAACAACGCCAAGAAGGTACGGAAAATCTACAACGACACTGTGTTGGCTGGCTTTGCAGGAGCGGCGGCGGACGCCCTCACTCTGTTCGACCGATTCGAGAAGCGGTTGGAAGAGTCCCATGGCAACCTGGGCCGCGCCGCCGTAGAACTGGCGAAAGACTGGCGCAGCGACCGCTACCTGCGCCGCCTCGACGCCACCTTGGCGGTGATGGACAAGAAGCAGACCTTCATCATCTCTGGTACCGGCGAGGTCATCGAGCCCGACGACGATGTGGTGGCCCTTGGCTCGGGCGGTGGCTACGCCCTGGCAGCGGCGCGTGCCTTGATCAAACACACCGACCTCAGCGCGCGCGACATTGTCCGCGAGGCCATGCAGGTAGCCTCGTCCATCTGTATCTACACCAACAATAAGATTACGATGATCGAGCTGTAGCTGCGCTATGAGAGGGCGAGCCAAGGGCGCGGAGCATAAGATGAAAGAGCTTACGCCGCGAGAGATAGTGCGGGAGCTGGACCGCTACATCATCGGCCAAGAGAAGGCCAAGAAGGCGGTGGCAATTGCCTTGCGCAACCGCTGGCGGCGTTTGCAGGTGGATGAGCGGTTGCGCGAAGAGATCATGCCCAACAACATCATCCTCATTGGCCCGACAGGCGTGGGCAAGACCGAGATCGCGCGACGCCTGGCCAAGCTGGCCAATGCCCCGTTCATCAAGGTAGAAGCCTCCAAGTTCACCGAGGTGGGCTATGTAGGGCGCGACGTGGAATCCATCATCCGCGACCTGGTGGACCTGGCGGTGGCCATGACGCGCAACGAGAAGGCCGAGGAGCTGGAGCCGCGCGCCGAGCAATTGGCCGAAGAGCGCCTGCTCGATCTGCTCCTGCCGGAGAGCGGCGATGGCAAGGAGGACAATCCTACGCCTCGCCAGCGTCTGCGCAACACCAGGGAGAAGCTGCGTCGCCGGCTGCGCGCTGGCCAGTTAGAGGAGCGCACGGTGGAAGTGGAAGTGCCGGTGGACTCGATGTCCCTCATGCAAATCATCTCGCCGCTGGGCGTCGAGGAGATGGGCGTCAACGTCCAGGAACTGCTCGGCCCCATGGTGCCCAAGAAGGTCAAGAAGCGCGAGATGAAAGTTGCCGAGGCGCGTCGCTATCTGGTGCAAGAGGAGCTGCAAAAGCTCATCGACATGGAGGAAGTGGTGCGCGAGGCCATCGCCCGGGTTGAGGACTCTGGGATAGTCTTCCTGGATGAGATCGACAAGATCGCTGGCGAAAAGAGTGCGGTGGGTCCCGACGTCTCGCGTGAGGGCGTGCAGCGCGACCTGCTGCCAGTCATCGAAGGCACCACCGTCTTGACCAAGTACGGGCTTGTGCGCACCGACCATATCCTGTTCATCGCCTCAGGGGCGTTCCACGTATCTCGGCCCTCGGACCTCATCCCTGAGCTGCAAGGCCGCTTTCCGATTCGCGTGGAGCTCCACAGCCTCACCACCGAGGACTTTATGCGCATCCTCACCGAGCCGGAGAACGCCCTCATCAAGCAGTACACCGCGCTCTTGGAGAGCGAAGGGGTACATATCAGATTCACCCGTGGGGCGCTGTGGGAAATTAGCGAGACGGCGACCAAGGTCAATGAGCGTACCGAAAACATCGGCGCGCGCCGCCTCCACACGATCTTGACCACGCTGTTGGAGGACATCCTCTACCAACTGCCGGACGAGAACATCAAGACTGTGACCATCACCCAGAAGCAGGTGAGAGAGACCCTGCGCGACATTGTGGAAGACGAGGACCTGAGCCACTACATTCTGTGAACGGAGGTGGAACTGATGAAGCGCGACTTTCTTGCCATCACCGATTTTTCTTCGCAAGAGGTAGAAGCCACGCTTCAGCTCGCCAAGAAGCTGAAGCGCGAGGCAAAGAAGGGCAAACTACAGCCTCTGCTCAAGGGCAAGACTCTGGCGATGATTTTCGAGAAGCCTTCTGCCCGCACCCGCGTGTCCTTCGAGGTGGGCATGTTCCAGTTAGGTGGGCATGCCCTCTACCTTGGCCCCAATGAGATCGGCTTGGGGAAGCGCGAATCGGTGGCCGATGTGGCGCGCGTGCTCTCCCGCTACTGCGATGGGATCATGGCGCGCCTGTTCGGCCACGAGACGATCGAGGAACTGGCCCGCTATGCCTCGGTGCCGGTGGTCAACGGCCTCACTGACCTGCTCCACCCCTGCCAGGTGATGGGGGACGTCTTGACCATCATCGAGCACAAAGGGCGCATGCAGGGCCTGAAGGTGGCGTGGGTAGGGGATGGCAACAATGTGGCGAACTCGTGGATCAATATGGCCTCACGGCTGCCCTTTACGCTGCACCTGGCCTGCCCAGAGGGATATGACCCCAACCAGGCCATCTTGGAGCGTGCCCGCAACGCGGGGTTGAGCGACATCAAAATCTTCCGCGACCCCAAAGAGGCGGTGCGTGGCGCGGACGTCATCTACACCGACGTGTGGGCAAGCATGGGGCAGGAGGCCGAGGCGGAAGCACGCAAGAAGGTTTTCCGGCCATACCAGGTGAATGACGACCTGGTGAAACTTGCCGCTCCGGACTGCATTGTCATGCACTGTCTGCCTGCGCACCGTGGCGACGAGATCACCGATGAAGTGATCGACGGCCCGCATTCGGTGGTCTTTGACGAGGCGGAAAACCGCCTGCACGTGCAAAAGGCCGTCCTGATCACCTTGATGCGCAGCTGAGGGTAATTCATCGAGCGAGGAGTGCTTCGTGGAGATCGTCCGCTACAAGGAGCATCACGCCGAGGAGTGGGATCGCTTCGTCTGGGCAGCGAACAACGGCACCATTTTCCACACACGCCGCTTTCTTTCCTATCATCCGCCGGGAAGGTTTGAGGACCATTCCCTGCTCTTCTACAAGCGCGGGAAGTTGCTGGCTCTGCTGCCGGCGGTGCGTATCGATCGCGGGAACTCCAATGTTCTCTCCTCGCATTGCGGGGCCTCCTACGGTGGGTTCGTGGTGAAGGCCGATCTCTCCATCCGCGATGCGTTTATGCTGGTGGACGCGCTGCTGGATTACACCCGGTCTCAGAAATTCGACGTGCTGGAGCTGACCCATCCGCCACAGGTCTACTGGGAGAAGCCCAGCAACTACATTGACTTTGCCCTGTTTCAGCGGAATTTCGTGTACAAGAAGCGGGAGATTTCCAGCGTCGTTCCTCTCAATTTCCCGCCCGAGCGGGTGTTGGAGACCTTCAGCGCGGAATCGCGGCGGGCGGTGCGGCGCGCCCTCAAGTTGGGGGTGCGCGTGCGCCGCTGCGATGCTTATGAGGACTTTTACCAGATCCTGCAAAAGAACCTGAAGATGCGGCACAACGTGCGCCCGACGCATACGGTGGAGGAACTTGTCAGGCTCAAGGACCTCTTTCCGGAGCGGATCCATCTCGTGGCGGCGTTCGTTGAGGAACGGATGGTTGCCGGCGTGGTGCTGTTCTATTGCAACAGCCGCACCAACCTTGCCTTTTACATCAGCCACAACGAGGAGTACCAGCAGTACCGGCCGGTGAACCTCCTCTTCTACCAGATCTTCCAGGACTCTATCCGCGAGGGGTTTCGCTGGTTTGACTTTGGCATCTTCACCGTCAACATGGAGCCCAACTGGGGGTTGGGGCATTTCAAGGAAGGGTTCGGCGCGCAGGGGGTGTTCCGGGACACCTTTCACCGCGCCGTGTGAAGGCGTAGCGCCACAGGTGCTTCCACGCCTCGGGTGGGTCGTCCATGTCGCTGCGCATCCTGCACATTGCCCCGTTCAACACTTCTGATGTCCCCATGACCTTGGTGCGCGCCGAGCGGGCCATGGGGCACTACAGTCGCCTCGTGACCCTGGCCCGCGATCCGCGTGCCTTCGAGGAGGACATCTGCCTGGAGCTGCCCTTCTTGGACTGGTGGGGAACGCGCCTGGCGAAGCGGCTGGTGGCCGATCCGCGCCGGCTGCGCGTGGACAATGTCGCCCGCATTCCAGAGCACGTGCCGCTCACGTGGCGACCGCGAGGTCCGGCGGAGGCTTGTCTCGTCCGGCTGCGCGAACGCTTATGGGCGCCAGCCATACGCCGGGCCATCCGCGACCACGACCTGACCAATTTCGACGTCTACCAGCTTGACGGCGGGCTGGAGTTTACGCGGGACGGTGGTTTTGTGGCCGCCCGCAAGCGGGAAGGCAAGCGCGTCATCTGCTGCTACACGGGCAGCGATCTGCGCACGCGCGGCGTCATCCCCGCCATTGACCGCATCGCTGACCTCACGGTGAGCGTGGAATTTGACCATTTGCGGCTGCACCCCTCCATTCATCACGTCTTCTTCCCGTTCGAAGTGGAGCGCTTCCAGCCGGTGCGCGAGCGGAGGCCGGGCCCTCTGCGCATCGGTCACGCACCGACCAGCCGCAAGGCAAAGGGGAGCGACATCATCATTCCCGTGATTGCCTCGTTGGCGGCGGAATATGGGGTGGAGATGGTGCTCATCGAGAATCTTCCTTACAAGGAGGCGATCCGGCGCAAGGCCGACTGCGACATCTTCGTCGACCAGCTTGGCGACCTGGGCTATGGCATCAACTCCTTGGAGGCGCTGGCCATGGGCATCCCCGTGTGCTCATGCCTGGCGCCAGGGTTTGCCGAGCGCTACCCGGATCACCCATTTGTGGTTGTCGACGCCACTAACCTCCGAGAGCAGCTCGTTCGTCTGATTACCAGCCCCGGCCTGCGCCAGCAGCTTGGCACGGCCGGGAGGCGATGGGTGAAAGAGCACCACGACAGTCGCCAAGTAGCAGCGCGGATTCACCAGCTGGCAGGGCTCCGATGACAGAGTCCAAGCTGCGCATCCTATTTGTGAACTCCATCCAGATGTTTGGCGGCGGCGAGGTCTGGATGCTGCGCACCTTGACTTTGCTCAAAAAGAGAGGGCATCGCGTCTGGCTGCTCTGTCGTCCCGGCACGCGACTGGCGCAGGAGGCGGGCCGCCAAGGCATCCCGGTGGTGACAATGCACATGCGCGGCGACTTTGACCCGCTGGTTATCTGGCAGGTTTATCGCCTGCTCAAGCGCCTGCGCGTGCAGGTGGTGCTCACCAACATGGACAAAGAGCTGCGTTTTGCCGGCATTGCTGCGCGCCTGGCCGGGGTCAAAGCCGTTTTCCCAACAAGGGGCATAGACTACCCCCTCAAGGATCGGTGGCGCTACCGCTTCGCGTACACGCGCATAGCGAGCGCAGTCATCGCCAACTCCCAGGCCACTGCCAATGCGCTCCTGCGGAACGCACCATGGCTTGCCAGAGAGAAGATTGTGGTCATCCACAACGGCATTGACCCTCTTCCTTTTGCGATGGGGCGGCCGCGGCTGCGGCATGAGCTGGACATCGCCCCTAAGGCGAAGGTGGTGGGATTTGTCGGCCAGCTCGACGAGCGGAAGGGCATCTGCTATCTTCTGGAAGCGTTCCGCCAGGTCCATCACCGCTATCCGGAGGCAGTGCTGCTCATGGTCGGCGAAGGGCCGCTGAGAGAGTGGATTGCCGAAGCTGCGGCGCGGGAGAACCTGCCCGTGATCTTGACTGGATTCCGGGAGGATGTTCCCGCGGTGATGCAGAGTATCGACCTGTTGGTGCTGCCGTCGCTGTGGGAGGGCTTTGGCATCGTCCTCATCGAAGCCATGGCAGCACGTAAGCCGGTTGTGACCACTGCGGTGAGCAGCATGCCCGAAATTGTCGTTCACGGCGAGACTGGGCTGCTTGTTCCTCCAGCCGACGCTGGGGCCTTGGCAGATGCGATTTGCCGCCTGCTGGCCGATCCTGCGCTCCGCCAGAGGATGGGCCGCGCGGGTAGAGCACGGGTCGAGGCCCACTTCAGCGACCGACGGATGGTTGACGAACTGGAACAGCTCTTCCGGCAAGGGAAGCCCGGGCAGATGCAAAAATTTTGTTGATTTTCAGTTTTTATTTTGATAGCTTTGCGCCGAAATGGAACAAGTGCAACACCAAATGTGGGAGAGGGTATAGGCAATGAGTGGCGGCGACGATTCCCGTCGATGGCTCGACGACGAGTGGTCCTCGGACTATGACCCAGATGAAGAGCCGTGGGACGATGACAACTGGGAAGAGCAAGACGAGGAGGGGGAAGAGTGGGATGAGGAGTGGGACGAGGAAGAAGACTGGGACGAGGACCTCGATGAGGAAGAGGACTGGGAGGACGAAGAATACCTCGACGAGGAAGAAGAGGAGGAGTGGGGAGATTTTGACGACTGGGAAGACAATTAACCAGCCAGCATCCGTCGAGTACACTCAGGTGCAGTCCATGTATCCGCCCACGCCCCTCGTGGGCGTTGCTATTTTGGTGGCACGCGATGGGGCGGTGCTGCTTGTCAAACGGGCTTTTCCTCCCAATGCCGGCCGTTGGTCTCTGCCCGGGGGTCACGTGGAGCTCGGCGAGCCCTTGAAGGAAGCTGCGCGCCGTGAAGTGGCCGAGGAGTGCGGCATCGACGTCGAGGTAGGGGAACTCCTCGACGTCT
>JACIZP010000168.1 GCA_014359355.1 Calditrichota bacterium
GTACCCTGGATAGGTGGACAGGAATGAAACCGAGGGCGAGCCAATGACACGGAGCTGGAGCAGCCTGCCGATCGCGCGCCCCTGTTCATCCGTAAAGGCCACCCTCTCCTTGGCCAAATCGATAAAGTGGTTACCGCAAATGAAGAAGAGACGGGGGTCTGCCTCCAGTTCATGGTCCCCCGGGGAGAGCTGACCGCATTCGACCAGGAACACTAAGCGCAGCCTCAACGGCGCGAGTAGGCTGTCGGCGAGCAGACTGGGCGCCTGGCACTCCACGAGACGCATGAGGCACCGCCGGCCACCAATCCGCAACGGCTCCTCTCGGAGCAGGTCATTCACCGAGCGGGTGAACTCTGCAAAGAAGCTCTCCACCTCAGCGGCGCTCAGCACAGTGTCGGCATCGGTGTCGATCATGTTACGAATGTGCGGCGCAATCTGGCCGAGGTAGAGGGATTCGTACTGCACGGTGATGAGGGTCGGGTCGACGTGTACCCAAATCTGGTCGCGCATCTCTTCGGGGGTTTGGGAAAAGCGGTAACCGTGCGCGGCCAGCCGCTGGGTGAGCGTCACCAAGAGGAGAAGCGCTGCATACCGACTCGTCACCATGGGGTAGCATGCGAAAAGGGTAGTGCCCTGGGGCAGGACGGGACGGGGCTTGGGCCGCAGAGGCCACCCGTTGGCAACGGCCCTCTTTTTCCGCGCTGCCGCAATCGCCTAGAACTGCGCATTGACGCCTATCCGCTGCGCAGCGCCCAGCAGGCTAAAGTCGCTGTAAGCGTAGTCCAGTCGCAGGCGTAGCCCACCCACATCCAATTGCAGGCCGCCGCCGAAGGAGTAGCGCGCCACATCATGATTGAGACGATAGCCGCCCCGAAGGAAGAGAAGATTCTGGTAGCACCACTCCGCGCCAACCTCCCCCAAAGGGCGTCCATCGTTGGGCTTCATGGCGGAAAAACTCACCGCCAGCCTCTGTGCCTCCGCGTCGATGGCGTTGATGGCCAAACCAAAGGTAAAGTTCGTAGGCAACGGATACGATTCGTGCACGAACTTGACTTCGGAACCGAAATTGCCGATCTTCATGCCGAAGCGAAAACCCCGGAAGTGCGTCACATAGAGCACAGCAATGTCCACCGCCACAGCCTCGCCGACAAAATCGGAATAAAGCGACATGCGAATGTAGTTGAGGGTGCCGCCAAAGGTGACACGGTCGGTCAAATAGCGCGCGTAGCTGAGCCCGACACGATAGTTGCCAGCGTAAAAGGTCTCACCTGTACCGTCTGGCTGCAAGGGCGTACGCACCTTCATCTCGTCGGTGTAAAGCGCGGTGGCGGACAGCGCAAAGGTGCCGGCGCGGCCAAAGGTGCGGGCCGCCGCCACATAGTCGTGGTTGATGCCCGCAAACCAGCCCGTATGGGTGAAGGCCACGGCAGTGCCCGGAATCCACGCCAGAGCAGCCGGGTTGTAGTGAGCCGCCTCAGCGCCGTCGACCATGGCGATGAAAGCATCGCCCATGCCTGCACCCCGGGCGCTGACGCCTATTTTCAGGAACTGCGCATCAGTGCTGCCGGGACGTTCATACTGCGCGACGACCAAGGTTGGCAGCAGCAGCGCCACCCCCAACCACTTTCGGTACGCAAGCTTCATCCCTTTTCCCATACGACCAACGGTCCTTTATTTGATCACCACGAACTTGCCCACCTGCACATCGCCAGTGCGTCTGTCCTCCACCGTGAAAAGGTAGATGCCGCTCGAGATCGCCTGTCCCACCGACGAGGTCAGGTTCCAGTCCTCATAGCCGCGGCTGGCGTCATCGTGCTCCAGAGTGGTGATGAGGTCTCCAGCCAAGGTATAGACCTTGATGGTGCACTGCGCCGGCAGGTTAATGAACTGCACACGCCTGTCCTGCTCCATCCATCGCTTGCGGGTGCCTGCAGGCTTTTCCCACTGGGGATTGTATTGATGATAAGCCACATCGCCCCGATAGGGATTGGGCACGACAGCCACCTGCCCCACCCTCTCCGGCGGCGGTGTACCAGGTATCACCTTCTTGGCGTTTGCCGTGACACTCGATTCCTGAGAGGGAAAGTTGGTCACCGAGTCAGGCTTGGAAAAGGCGGTGACGCTGTAGTAGTACTCCACGTTATTCACCAGACCGACGTCGGTGTATTCGTAGGCAAGCCCGGTGTTTTGGCCGTAGCGATTCCCTGGGAGGTCGTACTCAGCCAGCAGAGTCCACGGCCCCTGAGCACTCACCGTGCTCTTGTAGACTCGATACCCCTCGAACGGTTGGGGGCTGTGATCACCCCGATAAGGATCGTAGTACTTCTCTGGGTCGACCTCACCCGACAGCGGCTTCCAGGAGAGAGTCACACGGTGCGACGCAGGGAAAACCCGCAGTGGTGGCCTCGGTGGCGGAAAAGGCACACGGTAGCGCCGATCGCGCAAAAACTCCAGGTACTTAGCATTCTTCATCAGACCGGCCATGCCCATCCCGAACACTTCGCCAATTTCAAAGTGGAGCGTGTCCCCCACGTTGAGGTACGGAAAGGGCCCAAAAGCGATGGAGATATGCGCGCGCTCGATGTCGGGCCGGTTCTGCATGATCTCGCCGCTGGCCATGCCCAGCCGGTAGCGCACCGGGTCGCGGCCCCACCCCGCCAGGTCCTCGTGGTTGTACCACTTGAAGGTCCACTTCAGCGTGCTGTCGGCCGGATAGAGCACTTTGATACCGATGGGGCTTATCGCCGTGCCATCATCCCCGCCGGGGTTATCCTCGCCCACGGCCATAAACTGCTCTGG
>JACIZP010000169.1 GCA_014359355.1 Calditrichota bacterium
CTACCTCCAGTACCGCATGCTGAGTCGCTTCATCGAGTGGCTAAACGTGCGCCGGGCCGATGCGGTGATTGTCGTCTCTGAGGAGCTACGCTCCTACTTTGCGCGCTATGGTGTGCGTCCGGCGCGCTTACATGTCGTGAGCAACGGGGCGGATCCGGACAAGTTCTCGCCAGGAGTTTCCGGCGGTAGCGTGCGACAGCGCTATGCACTGACCGACGAGCCGGTGGTGGGCTTCATCGGTTCGTTCAGCACCTGGCATGGCATCGAAAACCTCGCTGAACTGATGAGCAGGCTGCATACGAGGGCGCCGGAGGTGAAGTTTCTGCTGGTGGGAACCGGCGGCAGGTGGAAAGCCTGGCTGGAGCGATATGTAGCCGAGCAGGGCCTTGCTGGGGCGGTGATTTTCGCCGGCTACGTGGACTACCAGCACATGGCTGAGTACTTGGCGGCCATGGATGTCGTGGTGGCCCCTTATCCGCATTTGCCTTTTTTCTACTACTCGCCGGTCAAAATCTATGAGTACATGGCTGCCGCCAAGCCGGTGGTGAGCACGGCCATCGGTCAGATTAATCAGGTCCTCGAGGACGGCGTCACCGGTCTTCTCTGCCCGCCCGACGACCTCAGATGCCTGGTGGAGAAGATCGCAGTGCTGGCTGGCAATCCTTTGCTCCGGAGGCGGTTGGGGCAGTCTGCGCGGCGAACGATCTTAGAGCAGCACACGTGGATGCACAAGGCGCAGGCGTGGTCGGCGATCTGCGCGCAGGTGTTGCAAGGAGCACACGGTCGATGAAAGTGCTGATGGTGCACAAATTCTACTTCATCGAGGGAGGCGCAGAGCGCTATCTGTTCAACATCTCCGGCTTGCTGAGCCGGCATGGCGTAGAGGTGATCCCCTTTGCCATGCATCATCCCCGGAACGTGCCTACGCCCTATGCGCGCTACTTTGTCAGCCATTTCGACCCGGACCGCATCTTAGGCCGTATGACGCTCCGCCAGGGGCTACGCAGCGTTGGCAGAGTCATCTACAGCCTCGAGGCACGGCGCAACATCGAGAGGCTCATCGACGACACCTCTCCCGATATCGCGCACGTCCATGGCGTCTACCACCACCTGTCACCTTCGGTCCTTCTTGCCCTGAAGCGCCGCGGCATTCCGGTGGTGTTCACCTTGCACGAGTACAAGATCCTCTGTCCGAGCTACCTTTTCCTGAACCGACGCGGTGAGATCTGTGAGTTGTGCCAGGGCAAAAAGTTCTGGCACCCCATCAAGGAGCGTTGCCTGAAGGGCTCGCTGGCGGCCAGTGCTCTGGTGAGCGTCGAGGCCTATGTGCACCGCTTCCTTCGCACCTATCGGCGGACGGTGGACCTTTACCTCTCGCCGAGCCGCTTCTTGCGGGACAAGATGATTCAATACGGCTTCCCACCGGACAAGGTCATCTGGTTGCCATACACCATCCCGATTGACGAGTACGTCCCGTCCTACCAGTCAGGCAACTACTTCACCTATGTTGGGCGACTTTCCAGAGAAAAGGGTGTCGAGCTCCTGGTGGAAGCCATGGAGGAGCTTCCTGAGGCGGAACTGTATGTGTGCGGAACCGGCAGGTTGGAGGAGTCGCTCAAACGGTTTGTGGCGGCCCGCGGTCTACGCAACGTCCGTTTCCTTGGGCACTTGGCAAGCGAGCAACTCCGGGCGGTAATGCGCGGCAGTATGTTCACCGTGGTGCCTTCGATAGTCTACGACAACTCACCTCTGGCAGTCTACGAATCGTTTGCCCTGGGGAAGCCGGTGGTGGGCGCGCACATCGGCGGCATACCGGAACTCATCGAACCTGGCCAGGACGGGGTGCTCTTCGAGCCCAACAATCGGAAGGACCTGGTCAGGGCGATCCGGGTGCTGGTGGCCGATCGCTCGAGGTTAGAGGCGATGGGGCGCAAGGCGCGCGCCAAGGCGGAGCGCTGGTTCGGGCCAGAGGAACACCTCCGCCGCCTCATGGTCGTGTACCGTCAGGTCGGCGGGGCATGAGGATGAGGGAGCGAGGAGCGTGAACAGGCGAAAGAAACGCCTGCTCCATGTGGTGCACGGCCTAGGGCGGGCAGGCGGCGAGAGAAAACTCTGGGAGCTGCTCAGCCGGCTGGACAAGGACCGCTATGAGATTGCCATCTGTGCCGTGGGCAAATCGGGTCTCATGGAGCAGGAGTTCCGCAACCTCGGCTATCCGCTGTATCTGTTTCCCAGGCGCTGGCGGTATGACCCCACGCTGCCGTTTGCGGTGGCGCGCCTGATGCGTAGCTTTCGCCCAGACCTGGTCCAGACCACGTTGTTCTTTGCGGACATCATCGGGGCAATGGCCAGCTGCCTTGCGCGCCCCAAGGCGCTCGTTTCCTGGGAGGTGATCACCCACCCCCTCAACGTGCGCCGGGAGCTCATGTACTGGGCACTTCGCAATCGGTTCGATATGGTAGTCACCGTCTCGGACTCGATCCACAGGTTTGTCGTAGAGAAGCGGCACCAGGACCCCCGCGCGATAACCACCATTCATTACGGTGTGGACCTCAGGAACTATGCGCCCAGACCGAAGACGGGAACCTTGGCGCGCCACATCGGGGCACCGGGTGCCACCATCTTTGGGACGGTTGCCCATTTCCGCAAGCAGAAGGGGCACCTGTACCTTGTGGAGGCGGTGCCGCGCGTTATTACTGAGCACCCGGAGGCCCACTTCGTGCTGGTGGGCGTGGGGCGCGAAGAGCAGGCAGTGCGAGAGCGCGTAGCCCAGTTGGGGGTGGAGCGCCATGTGCACTTCCTCGGCCTGCGGGAGGACGTGCACGAACTGCTCAATGAGTTTGATGTGTTCGTGCTGCCCTCTCTGTGGGAAGGGTTCCCCAATGTGATTTTGGAAGCGATGGCCTGTGCAAAGCCAGTGGTGGCCACCGCGGTGGAAGGGACGGTGGAGCTGGTCGTCCACGGACAGACAGGGCTGCTGGCACAGCCGGCCGATGCCCAGAGCTTGGCGTCCGCCCTGCTTACCATGCTGGCGCAACGGGAGCTCATGGCAAGGTTTGGTCAAGCCGGGAGGCGCAGAGTAGAAGAGAACTTTACCGTGGAGCATCAGGTGGCCGCCTTCGAGCGGCTGTACGACGCCCTGATCGATGGGAGGATAGAACAAGTGCGCACAGGTGCACAGAGTGCCCTGGGCTCGACAAAGACGGCGCATTCGCACTTGTGCGGGGCCTGAGGCGAGCCATGTGGAAGCTGCGGCTCAACAAGGTTATGCATGAGTTCAAGGTCGGCGGCGTACCTGCGGTGGCGCGCCACGTCGGCCAACGGCTGGTGCGCAGGAATGCCTTTTTGGTCTTTGTCACCGACCTGCGCACTCCTCAGCCAGCTTATGCCTGTCCGGAGGGCTATGCCCTTCGCCTGCTCCCATCAGACAAGGCGGCAATGGACCGGCTGGTGGCTTTCTGGATGGCCTCGTATGCCGAGAACTATCCGCTCTTCTACGATGAGCAGCTGGTCAGACAATTGCTCGAGGCGCGTTTTGCTGCGGAGGAGCTCTGCTTTGTCGCCGAACACGGGGATGCCATTGCCCATTTTCATTGGGTGAGCAGGTTCGGCCGCTGTCCGTTCAACCAGGAGGAGCCGCTCAAGTTCTTGCCTTTCCGGCCAGGCATCGATGCCTATGGCTACAATATCTTCACGCATCCCGAGCACCGCGGCAAAGGGCTCATGCTGGCGACCCTATCGTTTCTGTGTGATTGGCTGCGGGGGCACGGCCACGAGCGGCTCTGGAGCTGCGTTGGCACCAAGAACGCTGCCTCGATCAAGCTGCACCACAAGGTGGCCACGCACGTCAGCACGCTCTACGTCACCCGGTACCTAGTGTTCGACCGGGCGCGGCTCGTGCCGGCGTCGGGGAGCTGAAATGTCGTACCGCGACGGCAGCCTGTGTCCTGCGGTGGTGGTGCCACTGCACGAGACCGGGCTGGAGGTAGTGCGGGCACTGGGTAGGCGGGGCGTGCCCGTCATCGGCGTTGACGAGGATGCGCATCGACCTGGGGCGCATTCCCGTTACTGTCGCAGGGTGGTGCGTTCCCCCATCGAAGGCGAGGCGCTGGCGGCGACTCTGCTGGCGATTGGCGCACACCTGCAGACGAAGGCGGCCCTCTTCCCCTGTGGAGACCCACAGGTCCTCTGCGTCGCAGAATACCGGGAGGCGCTCAGCCGCCACTACCTCTTCAATCTGCCCGACGTTGAGGTGGTTGCGACCCTCATGCACAAGGACCGCTTTGCCGATTTCGCCACACGCCACGGGTATCCGGTACCGCAGACCTTTGTCGTGGGAAACGTGCAGGAGGTGCAGCGGGCGGCGCAGGCCATCCGCTACCCGTGCATCCTGAAGCCTGCTGTGCGAAGTGTGGCCTGGGAAGCGCGGCGTATGCCGAAGAACTATGTGGTGCACTCGGCCGACGCCCTGCGCGCAGCGTATGCCGCATGCCACAAGCTGGTGCCGCAGGCGGTCGTGCAAGAGTGGATCCCGGGGAGTGATGAGGAGGTGTTTTTCTGCCTCCTCTACATCGACACCGAGGGGCGGCCACTGGTTACCTTCACTGGCCGGAAGCTGCGCCAATGGCCCCCGGAGCGCGGCTGCACGGCGATCGCCACCGGGCATCAGGCCCGTGAGCTCGAGGAGCTGACCCTCCGCTTCATGCACGAGGTGGGGTTTCGGGGCCTGGGGTCAATGGAGTACCGTCGCGACCCGCGAGATGGACGCTTCGTGATGATTGAGCCTACGGTAGGGCGTATCGACTTGCAGTCCGGGGTGAGCGAGCTGTATGGGGTGAGCTTGCCCTGGGTGGCCTACGCCGACGTGGTCGGGGTTGAACGCTCTTCCGGGAATACAAGGATGGGCACCGGGGAAGCGAAATGGATCCACGAGGAGGGCGTGGCCCGTCTTTGGCTGAGGCAGGTACGCCACGGGCACATCCGTCTGCGTGAGTGGCGGCGACTCCTGCGCGGGAGAAAGAGGTTTGCCGTCTTTGCCCGCGACGACTTGACACCGACGGTGGCGTTGTGGTGCGAAGTGGCCCGCAAGGCATGGCGGGCGCTGATTAACTGGTTTACTCAACTTCGCGGAAACGAGGGAGAATAGTGCGCGTCAACCGGAGAATAGTGATTGCTATCGGCATTGCGGCCGTCGGCGGCGTGTTGCTTGCCTACGGTCTATGCCACGACATTTGGGAAGGGCAACCTCGCTACTACGGACCCAACGACAGGCTGATGATCGCCTTTGGCGCAGCGGGAGCGAGTTTGGGAGTCCTCCTGGCCATAGGTGAGCGGCTGCGACTCCACCGTCGCGGCCTTCTTGCTGCGCGCATGCCCCTGTTTGATGCAGTGGCGCTCGCCGTGCTTACTGCATTGGCGGGGATGGCAGCGGGTATCGTCTGGTTCCACAACGGCAGCGTGGACGAATCCTACCAGAACAAGGAGTTCGCCATCGGCATCTATGGCTCGTCCGAGGACGCGCCCTTGCAATTCAGCGGCCAGGGATTGAACAACCCGGTGCTCACCCGCTACAGCATGCCGGAGCTGGAGATCCGCTGTGTAGCGGACCCGTTCCTGGTGTGCGAAAAGGATTCCTTCTACATCTTCTACGAAGCTCTGGAGGCGGTGACCGGTCAGGGAGTGATCGCCGTCGCCACAAGCGCTGATGGCAGAAGTTGGGAGTACAAGGGAGTGGTGCTGGACGAGCCCTTTCACCTTTCTTACCCCTGCGTGTTCAAGTGGAGAGGGGATTACTACATGATCCCCGAGGCGGCGACCACCAGGTCGGTCAGGCTCTACCGCGCCGTGCACTTTCCCTATCGCTGGGAGTTCGTCCAGAAACTGATTGACCAGGACGACAAGCTGTTCAAGGACAACACCATCTTCGAGCACGAGGGGCGCTGGTGGCTGTTCAGCGAGACGATGGGTAACCGCGTGCTCAGGCTCTACTACGCTGACACCCCTCTAGGGCCGTGGACTGAGCACCCGCGCAGCCCGGTGGTCAACGGCAATCCGGAAATTGCCCGCCCCGGAGGCGCGGTTGTGCACATCGACGGCCGCCTGTACCGTTTTGCCCAAGATGACGCCAAGTACTACGGCCGGCAAGTTTGGGCGATTGAGATTACCAAACTGTCGCCCACGGAATACGAAGAGAAAAAGGTGGGAAAGAAGCCAGTTCTGAAGGGCTTCGACCGCTGGAATCGCCGCGGCATGCACCACCTCTGCCCCATCAGGACGGCCGAGGGGTGGATGGCCGCGGTGGATGGCTACTGAGGCCAGACTGTAGCAGGCAAGCGAGGAGCAAGCGTATGGCCACACGAGCGACCGTCGCGGTGGTGAGGACAAGCCCGCAGCGCGTGCAAGAGGATATCGCACGTGCCATGGAGCTTGCTGGCTTCCGGGAGCACCTTGCGCCGGGGGTCACGACCATCCTCAAGGATAACATCTCCTGGCACTACCCCTTCCCCTCGGCAAATACGACGCCGTGGCAACTGGAGGGGGTAGTGCGCACGTTGCGGGAGGCCGGCTACGCCGACCTGGTGGCAGTGCACAACAACACGGTGGTCACCAATCCGCGCAAGGGGGCAAGGCTCAACCGATTGGCCCCTGTCTACGCGCGTCATCAAGTCGCAGAGCGATACAACTTCCTGCCCCAGGACATGACCTGGGTGGTGTACCGGCCTAAGAGCAAGATGTTGGTGCTTGACCAGGTTTTTCCCGAGGGGATCAGACTGCCTGACTTTTTCTTCGGCAAGAACGTTGTCCACTTGCCAACCATGAAGTGCCACATCTACACGACGACCACTGGTGCCATGAAGAACGCGTTTGGTGGCCTGCTTAACACCAGGCGTCACTACACGCACAGCGTCATTCACGAGACGCTGGTTGACCTGTTGGCGATACAGCGGGAGATCCACCCTGGGCTCTTTGCCGTGATGGACGGTACCACTGCGGGTGACGGTCCTGGACCGCGCACCATGCGGCCGGTGCAGGCTGACCTCATTCTTGCCAGCGGCGACCAGGTGGCGGTGGACGCGGTAGCCGCCAAGATCCTCGGGTTCGCCCCCATGCAGATCGGCTACATCAGGCTGGCCCACGAGGCGGGTTTGGGAGTGGGACGCCCAGAGGAGATCGAAGTGGTGGGCGATGACATCGCCGGCCTCTGTCTGGGGTGCCAGGTCGGCGACAATTTGGCCAGCAGAGCTGGTGATCTTTTCTGGTTCGGCGGTGGCAAGAGACTGCAGACGCTTCTCTTCAGGACCCCGCTCGTGTACCTGTTCGTCTTTGCTTCAGCAGCGTATCACGATCTCTTCTGGTGGCCTCTGAAGGGAAGGCCGACCTTCAATCGCTGGCGGCAGCAGGCTTCCTGGGGCCGCTTGTTCGACAGCTACGCCCAAGACTATCAGTCTGTTGGGGAGTGAGGAGGTAAGGGATGCGGCAGCGATCCGATTGGCTATTGTTGGCAGCTATTGTCGGCCTGGCGGCCGTCCTGCAAGCATACGGAATCGACAAGATCGTGCTGGGTAGCGATGAGCTCCACCCTGCCCGTGCACTCATCAGCAGTGATTGGAGCATCCTGCACTATCCATGGCCGGGGGAGGCTACCTTGGAGTTCTACCGGAACTGGCCCATGCACTTCCCGCCGCTCTTTGCGCTGCTTACCCGCGCGGCAGTGGTCACGCTGGGCGCCAGCCACTTCGCCTTCCGCCTCTTTCCGCTGCTGTTCGCCATAGCCGCGACGCTGGTCAGCTATTTCCTGTGCCGCCAGTTCCTTGGACGGCGGTGGGCGCTCCTCGCGCCCGTGCTGGTGGGCCTCACTTCCGATCAGATGCTCACCTGGGCAAAGGCTATCAAACACTACACGGGCGACGTGCTCTTCTGCTCCCTATTGCTCATTGCCGGTAAGCGGTTGTTGGAAAGGGATCAGGCGCGGGATTGGGTGTTCTTCGGACTCTTGGCGGCGGTGAGCTTCTGGATAGCCTACGGGGCGGTCTACGTGACGGCGGGCATCTTTGTGCTCCTCTGTGTCCGGGTGTGGCTGGTGGCCCGACGCAAACAGGAGGCGTTGCGGCCTCACTTGCTGCCGCTGCTCCTCACCGGCCTGGTGACGGTAGTGTCCTTCGCAGGGCTCCGCAGCTTAGCTATTGAACAGGCAGTGACTAATGACGTCTTCATGAAATCCTTCGGCATCCAGATGCTCGATCATAGCCGCATCGCGGACGTGGGCTACGTGGCCTATTTCTTCGCCCGCGTTGCCTTCCAGACTTTGAAGTTACCCTGGTTCTTCTTTCGCCATTCCGCACCCTTTGCGGTTGTGGTCAATCTGCTCTTGGCTCTCTGGTTGATTTCGCGGGTGCGCAGACGACAATGGTATGAGCTCGGCTTGCTCGTCTTGCCCTGGCTTTTCTGTGTAGGTGCGGCAGTGGCCGGGTTCTATCCTTTCACTGCCAATCGCTTGCTCCTTTTCCTTTTGCCCTCCTGGATGCTGATGATGATTGGCGGTTTCTCTGAGGTGGTGGCTTGGTTCCGGCAGCGAAGTCGCCTGCTTGCAGCTGCGGTGATGGTGGTGCTGGGCGTGTGGATTGCCGGGATGGTCTATCGGAATGCCGTAGACGTGAGCAGGATGCGTCTTGGCGGTGGGCGTCGCATCGACTTGGCGGTGCAGTATTTGGCCCAGAACGCGGAGGATGGCGACACAGTCTTCCTGCACTGGGCGGCAATTGTCGGGTTCTACTACTACTTCACGGATCACCAACCCGGCTATGCCCACGAGTACTCTATTCCCGGCAAGGACGGGAAGGTTCACGTCATTTATGGGGAGCAGCACAACAAACTGGACGACTACGAGCCGCTGTTCCGCAAGGTGGAGGCAGTGCCAGGACGCCTGTGGTTGCTCTTCGGACACAAGTGGCCATCGGAGGAGATGACGGCGCTGGAAACGCGCCTGCGTGCGCAACGGCCATTGCTGCGGGAGTATGAAGGAGGCAAGTGCCGTGTGGTGCTCTTTGGGCCAAGTGTCGGGCATTAGCAAGCGGAAGGTCGCTTTCAGGCGCCGGAGAGGTGACGCGAAATGAAAGAGTTGCAAGGCATCCGTGTGTTAGTCACCGGAGGCGCAGGCTTTGTGGGGTCGAGCATCGTGGCTCGATTGCTGGAATGCGGCGCGGAGGTGACGGTCCTTGACGATCTCTTTACCGGCAAGCGCGAGTATCTTCCGGAGGCGCCGCGCCTACGCTTCGTCCTTGGCAGCGTCACTGACAGCGCGTTGGTGGAAGAGGTGATGGCTGGTTGTGAGATTGTTATCCACGCAGCGGCACGCAATATCATCGTTTCCACGCGGAATCCCCGGGAGGATTTCGAGACGAATATCGGTGGAACCCTGAACGTGCTGCTCGCCGCACGCAAATTGGGTGTCCGTCGCGTGGTCTACACTTCCACGTCCTCCATCTATGGCAATCCCCGTTACTTGCCCATCAACGAAGATGACCATTACGCGACGCTCTCGCCGTATGCAGTGAGCAAGTTTGCGGGCGAGAACTACTGCACTGCGTTCTACGAGTCGTTTGGCCTGTCAACGTGTGTGGTGCGTTACTCGAACATCTACGGCCCGCGGCAGAGCCCAGAAAACCCTTATTGCGGCGTCGTGGCCAAGTTCTTTGATGCGGCACTGCACGATCGTCCGTTGCTCATCCACGGTGACGGGGAACAGACCCGAGACTTTACCTATGTTGACGATGCAGTTCAGGCCACCCTTTTGGCTGCTGTGTCCACAAAGGCCGAGGGGCGCGTCTACAACGTAGGCACTGGTCGGGAGGTGACAATCAACTACCTGGCTGAATGCGTGGCAAGGGTCTTTGGCAAACCTCTGCGCGTGGAGCATATCGACCGCCGGGACATTGACAACATAAGGCGGCGGGTGATGAACATCGAGCGCATCCGGAGGGAACTGCGCTGGGTCCCAGAGATTACCCTCGAGGTGGGCTTGCAGCGCACCAAGGAGTGGCTGGAGGCGAAAGAGCCCAGGGGGAAGCCGTGAGCAAACCAGGTTCGGTGATCGTCATCGCCCCTGTTTGGAACGAAGCAGGGCGCGTAGGGCCCGCCGTGAAGGAAGTGCCCCGCCAGTGGGTGGATGAGGTGGTGGTGGTCGACGATGGCTCGCAGGATGGGAGCGCGGACGAAGCGGCAGCGGCAGGAGCTACGGTAATCCGGCATGCGACCAATCGTGGGGTGGGGGCGGCCATTCGCACGGGCTTCGACTACGCGCTCCGGCAGGGCTTCCATTTTCTCGCGGTAATGTCGGGCGGCGGCAAGACCCCCGCTTCGCAGCTCCCCCTGCTGCTTGGACCGCTCTTCGATGGCGCTTCCGACTTTGTGCAGGGCTCACGCTATCTCCCCGGCGGCAGGAGGCTCAATCATCCTGCCCATCGCCAGGTCGGAACACGTGCCTATTCGCTACTCTTTTCGGTGATGGCGCGCAGGCGGGTGACGGACGGCTCGTGTGGGTTCCGCGCCTTGCGCGCAGAGGTGCTCAGGGACAGGCGCATCAACCTCCACCAACCGTGGTTGGATCGTTACGAACTTGAACCCTACTTGTACTTCATGGTGCTTCGCCTGGGATACAGGGTCAAGGAGGTGCCGGTGACCGTCTCCTACCCGCTTTTGAGCAACGGTCCGTTTACGAAGATGCGCGGGATCGTGGATTGGTGGAGCATAGCGAGGCCGCTCCTTTTGTTGGGCGCGGGATGGCGCCGGTGATGCTCTGCACAGAGTGCCAGCCTCACATTTGAGAGCCTGTCGCTCAAAATTCGAGATTGAGGCTATGGCGAGAGAGATTCGCAACAGCCCTTCGCGTGTGCTGAAACTTGTGCCTTGGCTTATCGTTGCGTGTGGTGGCCTCCTTGTCGGCGTGTCATTCTGCAAATTTGCGCTCGTAAAAGGCATTGTCGACCACTGGGCAAGGCACGGCCAGGCGGATTTCTATAGGCCCCATGTGCACCAATTGCTCGCGTGGTGCATGCGCGGGTGGGGCTTGGTCATGCTCGGGCTCGGCCTCGCATGCCGAGACCTGATCGCCCGAGGCCTCCATGCTCTGTGGCAGGATGGCAGAACGTTGGTGGGCGCAGTTCGAAACTCGCTCCATACGGCGTACAGAGAAAGGCTGTTCACCTGGACACTGTTGGCATTTCTGCTCACCGGCACGGCAATTCGTATTTCCTTTCTCTTTGAGCCAATGTCCTACGATGAAAGTGGGAGCTTCGTTCTCCACATCGCCAAACCGCTCCGTTTCGCCCTGGCTAACTATCGTGATCCCGGTAACCACTTGCTCAACACTTTCCTGGCGCACATTTCCGTGGAGGTCTTTGGCAAGGAGCCGTGGGCAATTCGCCTGCCGGCTTTGCTGGCTGGGATCTGTCTGATAGGTCTGATCTACTTTGTTGCCCGACGTGTCAGTGGCTCCTGTGCCGGGATCGTTGCCTCGGCAGTGGCGGCCAGCTCGGGTTGCCTGGTCTACTATTCCACCCGGGGGCGCGGCTACATCTTGGGGACTCTTCTGTTTCTTGGGCAACTGTGGCTGATTGAGTACGCCCGGCAGCACAACAACCGCGCCGCGTGGCTCTTGTTTGCCATAGCAGGTGCGTTGGGCTTGTTCACCGTGCCCACAATGCTCTATGGGGTGGGCATACTCTACACCTACCTGGCCTTGTGCCTGATCGTGGGCTTCGGGTTCGGTGATAGAGGACGCATGGCCGTGAGGATGGGGTGGAGTGCGCTGGTGACGGCCGTTCTGACGTTGCTACTTTATGCGCCGCCCCTGATAGTGAACGGTCTGCGAGAGATGACCTCCAACCCTGTTTACCAGCGCCTGGCATTGGGGCGGTTTGTCAAGGAACTGTGGGCCACTCTCCCCGGTGTCTGGCAACTCTGGCACCGCGATGTACCGCATGTGGTGCAGGGCGTGCTGCTTGTTGGCTTCCTCGCCTCCTTGTTCGAGCAGGGGAAGTCGGCTCGGGCACACAGACTGCTTATAGGAGCGGTGCTGCTATTCCTCGTACCGGTGCTGCTGGTCCATCGTGTGGTCCCTTTCCCGCGGGTATGGCTCTTCCTCTGGCCACTTTACTTGGTTTACGGCGCAGCAGGGCTGTCGTGGGTGTTGGAAGCAGTGGCACGAAGGCATGTCCGAACTGTGGTGGTCGCGGTTGCATGCCTCTTGCTCGTTGCTAACTCGTTGACGGTCCTGGGTGGGCGAGCCAAGCACGCCAACGACTATGCGCATTTCCACGATGGCAAGGAAATGGCAGCCTTCCTCGCCGAACACCTGGCGCCCGGCGACAGACTGTTGGCTCCTGCACCTGCGAACATGCCGCTACGCTACTACTTCTCACGAATGGGCGTCGACAAAGGAGCGATGTTTCGGCCTCTGGCCCAGGCACAAAACTTGTGGGTCGTGGTCAACCATCCCACCAGTGGGCCTGTTGAGTCGTTGGGTGACGTACTCCACAATGCGCGGGTGCCACATGAAGAGTTCGGCCAGCCGGTCCTCGTCCGCCGCTTTCCCTATTCCTCCCTGTACCAGATGCGCCGCCTTCCTCCGGAGGCGGTCGAACACAAGCAGGATTGACCTTTGAGGTGCCTGGACTTGGAATCAGCTCCCGCAAGGGCGTTGCACGCCTTGAGATCCTCGAGGGCATCAAGATGGCCGCGAGGCAACCGTCACCGCTGTTTCGCAGGAGCTGCGGTCCTGATACGCAAAGCCGTGCTGTTTTGGGGCGGCGTTGGCGTGGTGCTGTTCAGTCGAAGACGTCGATGAAGATCTCTGGCTACGTGAGCGCCGAGAGGGCCAATTGCACTTTGCCCCTCTCTCTTGCCTTTGGATGGTGGACAGGAACAGGAAAGCCCCCCGAAGGTGGTAGGGCGTTGTCTTCCGCCTTGGTTGCAATGACCGGAAGCGGGGACAAGACCGTCGCATCCGGAGAAACTGCCCCTGACCTTGTGGTGCTTTCCGATGACGATCTCAAGTACCATCCCGCCGAGTATGCCTGCCGGCGAAGATACTGGACGGGGTCGTGTTCTTTGGCGCTCATCGGGTACTTTGTCCTTGCCTCGGCAACAAGCTGTAGAAGATGACAGAAAATGTGCAGCCCCATGGGACGTTCACCGAGTTGCTGAGATGGTAGAAGGCTTTCGAGTGGAGAGTGCTCAAGAGCCTTCCTCCGTGTGTTGAGGGCTTCATGATTGGAAGGGAGATCACGCCGAGCACCGATGGGGAAAGAGAAGCGGAAGAGTAACAAGATTGCCCGGAGAGATTCCCTTGCTTTCACTGAGGGCCGGTGGCACGCGACTTGCCGCTCCATACACCAGCTGAGGATACCCTCGCTGCGACGAGGCGCATGAAGCCGCCAGACTCCTTTCGCTCTCGGCCGTGTAGCCGTTTCCTGAACGAGAGGAGTTGATCAGCACAGCCAAACGGCAATGTCTCGGCGTTGTGTTGGTCACCTGCCGAAGCGCGTGGCGGTGAGGAAAGTCGACCGAGGATCTCAAGAGTCTCTGCAGCGTAGGTTTTGCAGCAGTCCGTGTGAGAGGGTCGCGTGCCACGATAGCAGCGATGCGCAGTCCTCCGGGTTGGTATCGGAAAGCCCTGATAGCGCAATCTGCGGCGACGTTCGGGAACATGCCGTAGAAGACACTTAGGCGCTGGGGAACAGGCGCGTCGTGCTTCGACCAGGCGGCCGATTGATTCTCGTGACCCCTGCCCATCGCGCCCTCTATGGGTCGCTTGACAAGGCCTTCGGTCACCTCAGGCGCTATGAGAAGGCCGAGCTGGAAACGAAACTCAGGGAGGCAGGGTTCGAGATTGAGCGGCTTTATTTCCACAACACCCTGGGAGCCGTCGCTTGGTTCTTGAACGGACGGGTGCTCAGGCGAAAACGGCTGCCGAGGTTCCAGGCCCAACTCTTTGACAGCATGGTACCTGTGCTTCGCAGAGTGGAAGGACGTATGTCTTTCCCCTTCGGGCTGTCGCTGATTGCAATCTGCCGAAAGGTGTAGTTCACAACGCGGTCCAAGGGCACCGTGGGGGGCTGCGAAGGTGAGCTCGCCAGGGGTGACGAAGGTTGACGAACGGAATGGAGGCCGGGTTGGTTCCTACTCGCTCCAGTGGTTTACCAATAGGAGAGTAGCGCGACTATGAGAACCTCACGTCTGTTTCTTATGCTGCTTCTTGCGGCGACCGGGTTGCCCTTCTCCGCCGGAGCACAGAAGTACAACCCGCCGTATCCGCGCGTGGTAGCAAGCGGCCCAGGAGGTATAACCTTCGGGGAGACCTCAATCGGGGCCAAGCCCATGATCTGGGCGCAATACGATTTGGCTATCGTCTACGCTGACGTGGGACGGGGAGGACCGGAGTATGCCGCCCTGTTGCGCCAGTACAATCCCGATATCGTGATCTTGGGACTGGTGAGCACCCAAGGGGTGTGGCCAGGAAGCGACCCGGTGGAGTTCCATGCCCTGCACTCTTACTCTACCGTCACAACCGAGGCTGTTGGCCCTGGCTCCACGTCTATACCCGTGGTGAGCACTGCTCCCTTTCCCAATGCGCCCTATTACATTTTTGTAGGTGACAGTCCGGTCTACTATCGCGGCAAGACGAGCACGGCATTCACCGGGGTGGCAGCAGACCAGCTTCGGACGACGTACCCGGCGGGCACCAAGGTCACGGCCCCGGTGCGCTTCGTGGGCTTTGGTATGTTGCCCAACCTCACGGAGTTTTGCCCGACCGTCGACGGCAAGACGGCCTGGCAACATCTGGTGGACAAGCGCTTTGAGCGCGCTGACTTTACCAACTTCGACGGCACGGCCTGGGACGCCTTCCGCGAGACCTTTTGGGCGGAGGATTTTGACGACGTCGATTTTGATAACACCGGCATGAACGATTTCGAAGAACATGGCCTGAACTGGATCAACGACAAGTGGCGCGTGGGCATGACCAGCCTCCTGCTCTATGAGCGGCAGCGCTTCCAGCAGGTGCACCCCGACAAGCCGACCATCGTCTTGGTTAATTGCGGTGGAGGTGGTGGCGAGGCAGGGTTGTTCAGCCTTGCCAACGGCATCGTATGGGAAGGCTTCATGCGGTTTGCCGCAGGTTGGGGTGACCCGTGGGGGCTCTTTGCCAACATGCAGGCATGGCTCATCAACGGCCTCAAACCTTCGGTGTACTACATCAAGGACTATGTCAAGGAAGCAAACGCCGAGAGCGGCAAGAACGACTTTACCTACATGCGCTACGGCCTTACCACCGCGCTCTTAGGAGATTCCTACTACGGTCGCACGTTCGGCGACTATTACTACATCTCGTACTGGTACGACGAGTTTGACACGGACCTGGGTTACCCGACGACCATGCCACAGCGCTTGGCCAATGGTGCCTACGTGCGCTTTTTCGACAAAGGCGCGGTCATCTGCAATCCCACTGGAACGACCATCACCGTGACGGATGCGGACCTGCGGAGTGCCTCAGGATACGCCGGCCCCTACTACCGGTTCAGAGGCGGGCAAGATCCAGATTTCAACAATGGCTCCCTGTTTGCCTCGGTGCAGCTATATGGCTGGACCGCCGACAAGCCCAAGCGCAACCGCGGGGACGGCATTCTTCTCTTCAAGGAACCGACCGTAGCGGTGAGCGATATCATCATCGGCAACTACAACAACAACGACACCAGCCCGGGTAGTTCGCCTGCTTCCTATGAGGGGAGATGGGTGCCGATGAACACGCGCTGGATCAGCTTCGCCGACAATAACCCCTACTACACGCAGTGGACCGCGCCAGCAGACCAGACCCCGGAAGGGTACGGCTACTTTGTCGCTGCGCCGGGACAGGGCGAGGCTACTGCTACTTACCGGCCGACCATCGGCGTGGCGGGCTACTACGAAGTCTTCGAGTGGCACGGGTGGCATGGCGATACGCCATCGAGTTATCAGGAGGCGAGCAATGTGCCGTATGAGGTGGTGATCGACGGAGAGGTCAAGCGCCGCGGATTCATCGACCAGACCGCCAACTACGGGCAATGGAATCGCCTTGGTCTGTTCTACTTCCCCAAGGGCACCGCGGGCTATGTGCGCATCAGCAACAATGCCAACGGCTACGTGATTTCCGATGCCTTCCGCTTTGTGTTCCGCGGCACGGAAAAGGAGGACACCACACCACCTTCGCCGCCGAAGGGGGTGCGCGTGGAAAGGCCATGACGGTGAGCAGCGCGCATATGCTCAAGGGCCGCCTTCCTGACCCACTCCAGGCAGAGGCCCACTGCCAACGGGGCGGAGAATGAGGTTTCTGTCCCAAAGCCGCTCCCGCTGGGCCAAGAGCAGGCTCAGTCAAGCCCTGGTTAACTCGGGCGCTGCAGCCCTCTGGTACCGCATGGTGACTTTGCGCCGAAGGTGCTTCCGGGTGCTCGGCTACCACAGGGTGACCAGGGAGCCGCAGCCGGCAGGCACCATTGAAGAGGCGTTGGCCGTGCCGTTTGATGAATTCATGCGCCAGATGGCATGGGTAGGGCGCATGT
The DNA here is from genome assembly GCA_014359355.1 of Calditrichota bacterium. Taxonomy (NCBI): domain Bacteria; kingdom Pseudomonadati; phylum Calditrichota; species Calditrichota bacterium. The sequence continues at coordinate 16,593 of JACIZP010000169.1, forward strand.
TCTCGCCGGTGCACCTGGAAGCCTTCGCCTCTTTCCGGCAAAATCGGCGTGCCTTTCGCCGGCCACCGGTAGCAGTGACCTTTGATGATGGTTATCGAGACAATCTCACCCTCGCCCTCCCGGTTCTCCGAGAGTTTCGAGTGCCGGCCACCATTTTTGTCACCACCGGGCACGTGGGCAAGCGCAAAGCCTTCTGGTGGAATGAACTCAGCCACCTGGTGTGGCGAGCTCCGGTGGGTCAGTATTGCTTTGAACTGCAAGGGAGAAGGCACTGCTTTCGGCTCTGGTCTGCTGCTGAGCGGCAGTGCGCCTTCTGGCGCTTGTTTCGCGTGCTGTGCAGGATGCCCGAAGTGCAAAGGCAAACCGCCCTCAGGCATCTCCGGAGCGAGTTTGGCAGAGGAGTGGCGACCGAGGCTCCGGCAGCTGAGATGTTGAGTCCCGAGGACATTGCCCAGGCGCCAGGAGACCTCCTCCGCTTCGGTGCGCACACGGTGCACCACGTCGTGCTCACGAAGGTTCCCCCTGAGGAGGCGCGCCAGGAGATAAACGACTCCATTGCTCAGCTGCGGGCCTGGACGGGCAGCGAGGTGACCACTTTCGCCTACCCTTTAGGGGACGCCTCATCCTTCGACGAACGGGTGAGAAGCATGCTGGCAGAGGCTGGCATCCGCCACGCCGTCACGACGCTGAAGGGGGCAAACACGCCGACCCAGGACCCCCTGGCCCTCCGCCGTACTCTGATCGACGGGGCAGACGATTTTTGCACGTTCGTGTGCAAAGTCTTGGGTATCTTTGACCTTTTCAATCGCTGAGATCAGTGAAGCGGCCCGCAACTGGGGCGCGTGGCTCAGCCACATGGCGCACAGGCAGGGTTGCCTTGCAGATAGAAGAAGGGAGTTGCTGTATGATGTGGTCGAGAAGACGTTTGGTCCTCGGAGGATTTGTTGCAGGATTCTCCAGTTGTGCCCTGTTGGTGTTCGTATTGGGTAGTGTTGCGTGGCAACACCGCTATCGACTCGCATCGCGCTTTGCCCAGCCATATGCGGCGTACCTGGTCGCCCAGGTCTTCCGCGCCGTGCCTGATGGCTACGTGACTAAGAACAAGGAACGAGTACTTGAGGTGCTCGACGCGTTCACCAATGCCGTGGCGCGTCGGCAAGTGAGCGAAGACCAGATGCGGCGCGTCGCTTCGCTGTTGCTTGCCGCCTTGGCGGACGGTGCCTTCAGCTACCAGGAGCTGGACCAGCTGTTGGAAGCAATGCAGCAGGCCGTCCCGGCGCTCCAGGCTCAAGGTCGTGAGGAGGTCCGATGAAGGGCACGGCGCTGGCTGTGGGCTCATTTATTCTGGGGGCAATGTGCGGCGTGCTCGGCGCCATGACCTTGCGCCATGAGCTTTGGCCTTTGGCCGACCGTGTGGGCATTCTGCGCCTGTACGCGGGCGTGGGCCTGGCGCTGTTTGTGTTTTTCGTGGTCTGGTACCTGCGGCTGCAACGCAGGTTCTCTCGCGCTCTCGGTCCGCAAGCTACTCATCTGCTTTTCTCAGCCTCCAATTTCTTCCTCGTGGTGCTCCTCCTGGGTGGGGCCTTTGCCTTAGGGTTGTTCTTCGTGGTCGCCCACTGAGGTGGGGAGGCGCTTCCCCGTCGTTTCTCGACTGTTCAGGGTACGTAACTGTCATATTTTTGCCCTATGGCATAGCCTTTGCGCAAAGGGAAGCGAACGCGCCGGTAGCACCGGCGCGGCGCCCGGCTAACGTATAGTAAAATCAATTTGCTGAGAGAGGGCATGACGCGCCGGGGCTGTCTTTGTGGTGAGATGGTGTCTTTGCGTGAAACAACCACGCTCAGGGTTGTGGAACTGTGGAGGGTACAAGGATGATGCACAAGGCACATGTGGTGCGGTGGGGGATGGCAGCGGTTCTCTTGGCGGTGGTTGCCAGCTATGGGGCGGCACAGACCATGGTTGACAATTTCAACCGCGCACAGCTTGGCTCCAACTGGACCGCCGATCCGGTCTACGAGATTGTGGGCAATGAGTTGGCCAATACTAGCACCACCTATGCGTGGGGCGACCTGGCCTTGTTCAATGCCATGAGTGGACCTACGACGGTGTCCATCAAATGGGGCAGCACTGCCGACGCCAATGGCATTAGGGAGGGGGCGATCGCAGTGATGTTGGACGCAAACAGCGTGACCGCCAATGGGTACATGGTCTGGCATAGCGGCACGCGGGTCTATCTCTGGACCATCGCCAATGGCGAGCCGGGCGTCAGTGTGCAAAATGTACCGGCCAACCTACCGGCTCCCACGGCCGGCCAAGTGATGAAGGTGGTGATCTCCTCGGATGCGACGGGACACCGATTTGACCTCTACATCGACGATGCGCTGGACGGCACGGTTGTCGACCCTCTCAAGCGTGCCGGCAGCCTGAATGGGTATGCCGGAGTGATGCTGAGGGGCAACCTGAACAATAACATTGACGATTTCACCGTGTCCAAGGCCGGGGGAGGTGCCGAGACGCGTGACGACTTTAACCGCGCCGACGGCCCCCCAGGCGCCAACTGGAACGCCGACCCAGTTTACCAGATCGTCAGCAACGAGTTGGCCAACACCAACACGAACTACGTGTGGGGCGACCTTGCGATCTTCACCGCACACCCGGGGCCGAACATGGTGCAATACACCTGGGGCGTGGGCGCTGATGCTGCTGGCATTCGCGAAGGGGCCTTTGCCGTGATGCTGGATAACGATGACCCTGATTCGGCAAATGGCTACATGGTCTGGCACTCGAGTACCCGGCTCTACCTTTGGACGATCGAAAACGGTGTTCCCACCACTCCGATAGTCAACATTGCGGCTGCGCTGGCAGCTCCCACGGCGGGTCAAACCGTAAAGGTGTTGATCACCGAGAACGCCAACGGTTACCACTTTGACTACTACATCAATGATCAGTTCGATGGGCGGGTCTCGGATGCATTGAAACGCGTGGGGAGCATCAACGGCTATGCTGGTGTCATGCTCAGGGGTGCCCTCAACAACAACATCGACGACTTTGTCGCTGCCACCGTGGTGGACAATACGCCACCGGCGGCGGTGACCAACCTGGCGGTGGGCGCTACCACTTCCAGCTCTGTGACGTTGACGTGGACAGCCACCGGCGACGACGGGACCACAGGCACCGCTGCTTCCTACGACCTGCGGAGGTCCACGTCGCCCATTACCGCCGCGAATTTTGACGCGGCCACGCCGGTCACTGGCCTGGGCACGCCCAAAGCCGCCGGCAGCACGGAGACGTTCACCGTCACAGGACTCAATTCGGCTACCACCTATTATTTCGCCCTCAAGGTGGCCGACGACGCCGGCAACAAGAGCGACCTGTCCAATGTGGTGATGGCTACCACGCAGAGCCCTGTGCGCTACGCCACCTACTGGGACACCTTTGAACGCACGGAGCTGGGTGCCGATTGGGCAGCGGACCCGGAGTATGTCATCGAGAATGGGGAGCTGAAGAACAACAAGACTACTGGCGCGGCTGCCTGGGGCTATGCCGCGGTGTTCAAAAAGTTCCCCAAGCCGCGTGCCGCCATGATTGTGTGGAGCGAGTCCGCGACCGCGGCAGGCATTGGCCAAGGAGCCATCTGTGCCCTTATGGACCAGCCGGATCCTAATGCAAACGGCTACATGATCTTCCACATTGACACTAGGCTCTTCCTCTACACGCTCAACGCCGGCAACCCCGGGGTGCAGGTGCAGTTGTTGACGAACGTGGCTGCACAGCCGGCGGCAAGGGATACCTTCAAGGTAGTGTTTAGCACGGACGCGACCGGGCACCACTTTGACGTGTACAAGAACAGCACCTTCGTCGGGCGCCTCAACGATGCTTCGCGCGTGATCAACCCTGCCACCTGGTACGTGGGCGCTTACCTGAAGGGAGGAACAGGCTACGGCGGGGCGAACAACATCGAGTCCTTCGGGGTGGAACTGCAAGCAACTGAACCCACCAGGGTGGAGTACTGGTCCGGTGACGCGCAGACCGGGCGGATCGGTGAGGCTTTGCCGCAACCGCTCAAGGTGCTCGTCACCGATGCCAACAACGTGCCCGTGCCCGGTGTGTACGTGGACTTTGCCGTCACCAGCGGGGTGGCAAGCCTGAGCACCGACATCACGTCGTTCGATGGCAACATCTGGCTGGAGGCGGAGAGCGGCGCGGTGGAAACGCCGATGGTGCGCATTGCCGATGCAGACGCCGCCGGGAGCATGTGTGTGGGCGTTCCCACGCTCAATACTACCAACGACACCGGCAAGGTGGAGATTCACTTCTTCGTGCCGCAGACCGGGAACTACTACCTCTGGGTGCGCTACAAGGCGCCGGATAACTTGTCCAATTCCTTCTACGTGAAGAAAGACAAAGGGGCATATGCCCTGGTGAACCTCACGGTGTCCACCACCTGGGCATGGTCCAAGTACGCCACGGCGTTCAACTTCACCAAGGGCGGACACAGCATCACCCTGAAGAACGCCGAGGATGGGACGCTCATCGACAAGGTTCTCTTGACCACTTCGACGACCTACACGCCTTCGGGTCAGGGGAGCTTGGCGACCACGTACGCCGACAAGCTCACTGATGGCGACGGCCTTGCTTCGACCATTTGCACGCTGGGGTTGCAGGTGGGCACGGTCACCGTGGAGGCGCGCGCTTACTACCGTGGTGACCAGCTCACAGGAAGCCCCGTCGTCTTCACCGAATCGGCCGTCGGCGGCGAAGCGAGTCGCTTGGTGTATGTGTCGGGTGACAGCGTGTTCGGCCAGGCGGGACAGCGATTACCACAGCCGTTCGTGGTGAAAGTGACGGACGCCTTTGGCAACGGCGTTCCCAACGTCGGGGTCACCTTCTCGGTGTTGGAGGGCGGCGGCACGCTGTCGAACGCCCAGCCAGTGATGACCGACAACAGCGGTCAGGCCTCCACCTACTTGACCTTGGGCTTTGGCTCCTACTTGCAGCGGGTCCAGGCCAGTGCACCTGGGCTGGAGGGGTCGCCCATCATCTTCCGCGCCTATGCCACGGGCCTGAACCTGGCAATGTCCAAGGTGGGCGGCGACGGGCAATCCGGAACGGTAGGCACCTTGCTGCCCCAGCCCTTGGTGGTCATGGTGGCGCACGTGACCTCCGGCGATCCGGTGGCGGGCTTCCCAGTGACGTTTGTAGTGACGGCAGGGGGCGGGAAGCTCGACGGGAGCGCCACCACGAAGGTGGTGACGACCAATGCCGAGGGTCAGGCTTCGGTGACGTGGACCCTGGGTGATGCGGCCGGCACCAATACCTGCGAAGCCAGGGCTACCGGCGTGGGTGGCTCACCCCTGGTGTTCACGGCCACTGGCCAGCCTGGCCCGCCGACCACCTTCACCAAGATCTCGCCCTTGGAGACGGTGAGCGGGCCGGTGGGCATGCCGCTGGAGGAGCCTTTCCGGGTGCGCGTCACCGATGCCAAGGGGAACGGCATCCCCGGCCATCAAGTTCGCTTCGTGCGCACCATGGGCAGCGGGACCATGGACGGCATGACCGAGCGCAACGTGGCCACCGACGCCCAAGGGTATGCCCAGGTGATCTACGTCATGGGAAGTGCGCTCGGCGAGACGAACCGCGTGGAGGCCTCTGCGCAGTACCAGGGCGCGCACCTGGCGGGCTCGCCGGTGGTCTTCACGGCCATCAGCACCGAAGGGGTGGCGCATCAGTTGGCCAAGGTCTCTGGCGATGGCCAGAGCGGGACAGTCGGCACGGTGCTTCCGGAGCCGTTCGTGGTGCGGGTGACCGACATCTTGGGCAATCCCATCGCTAACCATCCGGTGCGTTTTGCAGTCATCGGCGGAGGGGGCAACATCGGTGGACAGACCTCTGTAGAGGTGAACACCGATGCAGAGGGGCTTGCCTCGGTTACTTTGACGCTCGGACAGTTGGCGGGTCGCGACGTCCACGTGGTAGAGGTGACCTCGCAGCGCAATCAAGTCCCCTTGCAGGGCTCGCCGAAATACTTTAGAGCCTCCGCGACGCCGGGCACGCCCTCGCAACTGATCTATGTGTCCGGCAATTACCAAAGCGGCGCTGTGGGGACCACTTTGAACGACCCGCTCAAGGTGAAGGTGGCCGACGCTTTCGGCAACGGCATCAAGGGGCATCTGGTCACCTTCAAGGTCATCTCCGGAGGTGGCAGTTTTGCCGGCATCCCGGAGCAGAACGCGTACACGGATAGCTTTGGCGTCGCCATGGCGTTCTTGACCTTGGGCACGCAGCCGGGCCAGAACAACAACGTCGTCGAGGCGTCGGCCAAGCAGAGCGGTGTCCACCTGGACGGATCCCCGTTCACCTTCTATGCGACTGCCTCCCCGGGCATTGCCGCCGCACTGCAGTACGTGTCTGGCCGCAACCAGTCGGCAGAAGTGGGCACGGTACTCCCGCAGCCGCTGGTCGTGAAGGTTGTGGACAGCTTCGGCAACCCGGTGGTTGGGCACAATGTCACCTTCTCGGTCATCGAGGGGGGCGGCACCCTTGCAGGGCAGACGCAGAGGAACGTGCTCACGCTCTCCGATGGGACGGCACGGGTGGTCTACACCCTGGGCACCGTGGCCGGCACGCTCAACAATCTGGTGCGGGCCAGTGTGCCGGGGCTCTCCGGCTCGCCGGTTGATTTTTACGCCACGGCGCTCCCGGGTCCGCCCGCGGCACTCATGGAGGTTTCCGGCAACGGCCAGACCGGCGCGGTAGGCACGCCGCTGCCGCAGCCATTCAAGACGAAGGTTGTGGACAACTACCAGAATCCGATCAACGGCCACATCGTGACCTTCAGGGTGCTGAGCGGTGGCGGCAACCTGGCCGGGGCCAGTCGTCGCGATGTGTTCACCGACACGCAGGGCATCGCGGAGGTGACGCTGACCTTGGGCGCTACCCCTGGGGTGAATAACAACGTGGTCGAGGCGACCAGTGTGGCTCGCGACAGCACGCCTCTGCCCGGCTCGGGCGTCCGCTTCATCGCCTCGGCGACGGTGGGAGCGCCCAACAAGCTGGTGATGGTGAGTGGCAACAACCAGGAAGGCATCGTAGGCAACCCGCTGCCGCAGATGCTCACCGTCAAGGTCACCGACTCGCAGAACAACCCCATTGTCGGCCACTCGGTGACGTTCAGGGTAATGGCCGGCGGCGGCACGTTGGACGGCCCCACCGACACGCTGCGGGTCGTACAGACCGACGTGGAGGGTAAGGCTGCGGTGTTCCTCATCCTCGGCCCGGTTGCCGGACAGAACAACAACATCGTGCACGCCACCGCCACCTACGGCGGCAGCCAGCTCTCTGGTTCGCCGGTGATCTTCGTAGCCTCGGCGCGTAGCAGCAACGCCACTGCCATCGAGAAGGTCTCGGGCGACGGGCAGTCGGCTGCCGCGGGCACAACCCTGGCGCAGCCTATCCGCGTGCGCGCACGCGACAGGAACCAGAACCCGGTGGCTGGGCACCCGGTGACCTTCAGGGTAGTGACAGGTGGCGGTGTGTTGAACGAGGTGGGCAGCATCGTCGTGGTCAATACCGGCAGCGACGGAGTTGCTGAGGTGACCTGGAAGGTGGGGACGGTCGCGGGCACGAATAACAACACGCTTGAAGTGACCGCGACAGATGGCGTGAACCCACTGGCCGGCTCCCCGCTGCTCTTCACGGCATCGGCCTTTGCTGGGCCGCCCAGCGCCCAGACTTCCACCATCACTGCCGCTTCGCCGATTCCGGCAGATGGTGTGAGCAAGTCGCCGATCACCGTGAGGTTGCGCGACCAGTACAACAATCCCGTGCCTAACGCCGCCGTGATCATCAACGCCACGGGCACGAACAATATCATCACGCAGCCGATGAGCCTCACCGACGCCAATGGCGAGACGCAAGGCTACCTGGCTTCCACCAAAGCGGAGGTGAAGGTGGTGAGCGCCCGCGCCGTGACCCATGGCGTTGACCTGCTGGCTACTGCCCAGGTGCGCTTCACCGCGCTGGCTGCCTCGCGCATCGCCGAGTTCGGCGGTAATGGCCAGATCGGCAACATCGGCACTGTTCTCGCGCAGCCGCTGCAGGTGCGCGTCACGGATCGCAATGACAACGGCATCTTTGGCCATGCAGTGCAGTTTGTGGTGACAGCCGGCGGTGGCAGCATCGTCGAGCCGCAGCCGGTGTACACCGACAGCAACGGTGTTGCACAAGCCCGTTGGATCTTGGGGCGGGCTGCTGGCTACAACCGAGTCGAGGCACGGGCCCCAGGCCTGAGCGGCTCGCCAGTGGGCTTTACCGCCTTTGGCATGGAGCCGACACCGACGGCGATTGCCATCTACTCTGGCAACGAGCAGACAGGCATAGCCGGACGGGTCCTGCCGCAACCGCTGGTGGTCAGAGTGACCGACGCCGCGGGCGTGGGGGTCTTTGGGCGCGCCGTGAGGTTTGATGTGATTCTCGGCGACGGCGCCCTGGTCACCCCCGCGGTGGACACCACCGACGCCTATGGCTTGGCGGAGACGTATCTGACCCTCTCACGCACCTCTGGATTAAACCTGGTGCGCGCGACCTGCCAGGGTCTGACCACGACGGTCACCTTCACGGCCTACGCCAGGTCCGATGTGGCCACCAAACTGGAGGTCTACTCTGGGGACAATCAAGAGTACGTGGTGGGTCGGACGCTGCCGCTGCCGTTGGTGGCAAGGGCGTTGGACAAGAACAACAATCCCGTCTCTGGGGTGCCGGTCACCTTTACGGTGGTTCAGGGCAATGGTACCCTGCCCAGTGACAACACGCGGCTGACCGACAACGAGGGCAAGGCGAGCATCTCGTTCACCTTGGGCGTTACCGCAGGTACCTATATGGTCCGCGCAGCGGCATTGGGCCTGACGCCGGTCGTCTTCACGGCCACCGGCTTGCCGGATCTACCAGCGAACCTCGTTTATGTCAGTGGCGATGGTCAAACGGGCAGCGTTGGCCGGGAGCTCGTCTTCCCGTTGCAAGTGCGGGTAACGGACCAGTACGGCAACCCCGTGCCCAACTCCTGGGTGACCTACGTGGTCATCCAGGGCGGCGGGAGCATTGTCGAGCCGCAGCCGGTCTACACCAATAGCAGTGGCATTGCTTCAGCGCGCTGGCGACTCGGCCCGACGGTGGGTGAGAACAAGTGCCTGGCCTACAAGCAGGGCTGCGCCGGCTCGCCGATCGAGTTTACCGCCGTGGCGGTGGAGAATGCCTTCCCGCAGCTCACGTTGCCGAAAGCGATCACAGTGCAGGAGACGCAACGGGTACGGTTCACGGTGGTAGCAACCGACGCCGACGGCGACCCCATTACCTATCACGCGCGCAAGCTGCCTGCAGGCGCCACTTTCGACTCGCTGGGCACGAGGGTATTTGATTGGACGCCCAACTATGCGCAGGCTGGAGTCTACTACCCGGTCTTCATCGCGCGCGACAACAAGGGTGGCATCGGCATCGACTCGGTGCGCATCGAGGTGCTGAACTTCAACCGTCCACCGCACATCGTTGGCTACTCGCCGGTGTTCGACCAGATCACCATCGTGCAGCCGGATTCGGTCACCTTTGTGGTGGAGGCGGCTGACTTGGACGGCGACTCGCTGCGATATGAGTGGACCGTGGCCGGAATCATCACCTCCACCGCAAGCAGCTTCGTGCTCAGGTCGACCCTGTTCTCCATCGGCAACTATGACGTCAAGGTGAAGGTGAGCGACGGGTATGACACCATAGAGCGGACCTGGCATGTGCGGATCACCCCGACTGCCGTGGAGCTGGAGAGCTTTACGGCGAAGGCCGTGCCCTATGAGGGCGTGGTCATCGAGTGGAAGACCGGCTTCGAAGCAAACAACGCGGGCTTCCACATCCTCAGGAGCAGCGCGCGGCAGAGCGGCTATGTGGCGGTGAACAGCGAGCTCATCCTTAGCAGGGAGGATCGCACCTACACCTTCGTGGACAAGACCGCCAACGAGGGAGGAGCGTACTACTACAAGCTCGTCGATGTCGACCGGAATGGGATGCGCACCGAACATGGCCCAATTACCGTGGTCGCACCGGTACCGGCCAAGTACGCGTTGTCCCAGAACTACCCGAACCCGTTCAACCCGGTGACGACCATCCGCTACGAGCTGCCTGCGGCAGGGAGGGTCACCGTGAAGGTCTACAACATCTACGGCCAGCTGGTGCGCACCTTGGTCGATGAGCAAGTGGCCGCCGGCTACCACACCCTGCTGTGGGATGGCCGCGACGAGTACGGCCAGGCGGTCTCCTCCGGTGTGTACTACTACCGGATGGTGTCTGGCACCTTTGTGGAGACCAGAAAGATGGCACTGCTGCGGTGACCTGCTTTGGTTGACGGTCTGAGACATTCTGGGGAACCAGGGCTTCCCTGAGCGACTGGATAAGCGTCTGCTGTCGCTTGCCCAGTTCCTTGTTCCCTCCGGGCCGGCACCAGCTTTCTTGGTGGTGCCGGCCTTTCTTTTGTGCGCGTGGCCGTCGCCGGCGATTCCGGTCCCAGAGATTGTGGCTCGCTCAGTGGGTTGCCCTCGGCCGTGGTTACGTGGCATGGGCAGTCGCCCAGCCACTGAGCACGAAGATGCTGGCTGCGTATGTGCCCGCGCGGCAGGTTTTTGCCCAACTGCTCTTCTTGCTCGGCGCTGACCGAAAGGAAGCTCACAAGGGGGACTCTGCCGCAGCACAAGAATGTGCTTGTTTTTGACCGCCGGAATGATATATTCGAGACGAGAGACCGGCCCAGGAATCGGAGAGGGAGGCAATGGCAAAGGCACTGCGCATATTGCAGAAGATCCGGGAGGACCACGTGTCGGGCGCCTCGGTGCTGGCGGGAGAAGCGGCAGCTTGTCTCCTGGCGTTCCTGGACGAGCGCCGGCAGGCGCCTCCCGCGCGCGTGATGGAAGGGCTCATCGACCTCGGCTGCGCCCTGTTGGCCGCACAACCGGGGAACGGCCCCATTTTCAACCTCGTCAACTCACTCCTCTTGCGCCTGAGCGGGGAGGGGACCGAAGGGGAGGACTCCACCGAGCTTCTCCGAGTGGCCCGCGGCCATGTCAATTCCTGGCTGCAGGTGTCGCACGCGGCCTTGTGCGAGATCGCTGCGGCAGCAGGAGCCCTGATCAAGGACGGGGACATCGTTCTTACGCATAGCTACAGCAGCTCGGTGTTTGCGGGTCTAAAACAGGCCAAGGCAGCGGACCGCCGCTTCAAGGCTATCGTCACCGAATCGCGGCCGCTGCTGGAGGGTAGGCTGTTGGCAAAGGAGCTGGCGGCCCTGGGCCTGCCGGTAACGCTCATCGTAGATGCTGCTGCGCCCGCCTTGGTGGCCGACTCGAATCTTGTGCTGGTCGGCGCCGACATGGTCACGGAGCAGTTTGTCGTCAACAAGATCGGAACGCAGGCAATTGCCGTGGCGGCGCAACAGGGGGAGGTGCCCGTGTATGCAGTGAGCGAGCTGTCGAAATGCCTGCCGCGGGCGCTGGCCCGGGGATTCCAAACCGAGCGGCCGCCGCGGCAGGTGTGGCCGGGCGCGCCACGCAGCGTTGAGGTGCGCAATATCCACTTTGAGGCGGTGCCGTTGGAGCTGTTTACGGGGGTGGTCACTGAGCAGGGGGTGATGCGACCCGCCGATGTGCGGCTCTATGTCGAGGAAGAGCTTGGCTCTGGGGGCATCGCGCCTTGTCTGGTGCGAGAGGAGTAGCTCGCCAAAGGGCCAGTGTTTATGGGTGAATTGACTATGCCTGCACAAGGCGGCTTGGCCATGGGAAAGCGCAGCTCCAGCGGCGGCGAGCCTGTCGACGGGAGGGGAGGGTCATGTGGGCCTTCTCTCGCGAGCAACCGAGAGGCTCGGTCACCAGCACGGGCAAGAAGCAAGGTGAGCAAGCCGCAGCCCACACCTTCTTGCTCTGGGAGCAGCAGATCCGGGCGGCGGTGGATCTATTGGCGACAACCGACTAGCGTTGTGCCACGACCGCGAGCGGGCTGGCCGAACAGGAAATCGTCGATGGCATCAGATGAGCAGGAAAGAAAAAGCTGCCATTCCTGAGGAGCGGAAGGGCAAGGAAAACAGCACGCGCCCTGGGAGCCACCTTGACGCGCGCGTCTCAGCGGAGGCTTGGAGGGTCGACAGCGAGGCGATCCTCGAGAGCATATCTGACGGCGTTTTCACGGTGGACTTGCAGTGGCGCATCACCTCCTTCAATCGGGCCGCCGAGCAGATCACTGGCGTAGGCCGCGCGGAGGCCATTGGCCGTTTGTGCTGGGAGGTGTTCCGCGCCAGCCTGTGCGAATCCG
>JACIZP010000170.1 GCA_014359355.1 Calditrichota bacterium
CGTGCACTGCCAGGAGCGTCCCAGCACATCTTTGATCTTGATGTCGATTTTTGGCCCGTAGAAGACACCCTCACCGGGGTCCACCTTGTAGGCCATGCCTTTGCGCTCCAACGCCTCACGGAGGGCGGCCGTGGCCCGCTCCCAGTTTTCCAACGTACCTACATAGCGCTCCGGCCTCGTGGACAGGAAAACCTCGTAGTCGTGGAACCCGAAGGAACCGAGCATGTACAGGGTCAGGTCGAGTACGCCCGCAATCTCGGCGTCCAGCTGGTCCGGCCGCAAGAAAAGGTGCGCGTCGTCCTGCGTGAAGCCCCTCACGCGCAGCAAGCCGTGGAGTACCCCGGACCGCTCGTAGCGGTACACGGTTCCCAGTTCTGCCCAACGCAAGGGAAGCTCACGGTAGCTTCGGGTACGGCTCTTGTACACCACCAAGTGGAATGGGCAGTTCATCGGCTTGATTTGATAGGGGACCTCCTCGACCTCGTTGGGAGTGAACATGTTCTCGCGGAAAAAGTCCAGGTGCCCGCTCCGGCCCCACAGGTCCAGGCGCGCAATGTGGGGGCTGTAGAGGAGCTCGTACCCGTGCTGCAAGTGCTCACGCCGCCAAAACTCTTCGATGATGGCGCGGACGAGCGCTCCTTTGGGATGCCAGAGCACTAACCCCGGGCCCACTTCTTCCGAGATGCTGAAGAGGTCCAGCTCCTTGCCCAGTCGCCGATGGTCCCGCTTGCGCGCTTCCTCCTGACGCTCGAGATACTCGTCCAGTTGCGCCTTCTGCGGGAAAGAAATCCCGTAGATGCGCTGCAGCATGGGATTGTGCTCGTCACCACGCCAGTACGCTCCAGCCACGCTCAGCAGCTTGAAATGCTTAATGAGCCCAGTTGACGGCACATGCGGGCCGCGGCACAGATCGACAAAATCCCCTTCCTCGTAGATGACGGGTTGCTCATCCATAGCTGCCAGCAGCTCGAGCTTGTAGGTCTCGCCCCGCTGCTGGAACAGCTGCACCGCCTCTTCCTTCGTCACCTCCTTGCGACGGAAGGGGTTGTCCTCCTGCACGATGGCCCGCATCTCTGCCTCGATCCTGGCGAGGTCTTCCGGCGTGAACGGCGCCCCTACGTCGATGTCGTAGTAGAACCCGGCCTCAATAGCAGGACCTACGCCAAAGCGCGCCTCAGGAAACAGGCGCTTGACGGCATGGGCCATCACGTGCGCGCTGCTGTGCCAGTAGACCTCTCGACCTTGCTCGTCGTCAAAAGTGAGGATACGCACGTCGGCGTCCGAGCGAATGGGTGCGTTCAGGTCGAGTACCTGCCCGTTCACGAGTGCAGCCAGCGCCTTGGCAGAAAGAGCTCCCCCCACCTTCCGCGCAATTTCCGCTGGGGTCACGCCAGGCGCGCATTCAAATGTGGAGTTGTCCGGGAGACGTATCTGGATCTTGTCCAAGGCTGTCCGTCGGGCTAAGTTTGCGCATATACAAAAAAATTGCGGAAGCCGCAATTGGGAGACATTGGTGGGCGGTACTGGATTTGAACCAGTGACCCCTTGCATGTCAAGCAAGTACTCTGACCAACTGAGCTAACCGCCCAAAGCCATCATGGAAGAAAAAAAGCGTGCCATGTACGAACAGTGGTCACGCTTCCTGTCTATGTATATGGCACTGGTGGTCTATGTCCGTTTGTCCCAATGTCGTGCCGAGGGCCGGAGTCGAACCGGCACGGACCCGGAAGTCCAAGGGATTTTAAGTCCCTAGCGTCTACCAGTTCCGCCACCCCGGCGCAATGCGGCTTCGATTACAGCTGAGGCGGCGATCGGAGTCGAACCGATGAATAGAGGTTTTGCAGACCTCCGCCTTAGCCACTTGGCTACGCCGCCCGTGCGTGGAGCGGGAGACGGGGGTTGAACCCGCGACCCCCACCTTGGCAAGGTGGTGTTCTACCACTGAACTACTCCCGCGGTGCTTCAAATATAAGCAAAAGTTCTTTGGCATGCAAGCATTTTTTTCGTCCGTGCTGCACACCCCCAGTGGCGCGCTATTGTGAGGAGAACTGGGAATCTATCCAGCGCTGCTCATTGGCATTCGTCAGAAAAATGCCCCCCTGTCCGACCACAGGGCATTTGGTGGCGCAAATGCCGCACCCGATGCACAGCTCCTCGACCACATAGGGCAGCTTGACGAGCCCCTCCGATCCATCCGGGCGCCGCACCATGCGCTGGTCAAAACGGATGGCTTTGTCCGGCACAGGACAGTGTTCCTCGCAGACAAGGCAGTCCTCGCCACGGTACCAGGGAATGCAGCGACTCTTGTCGAAGAAGGCCAACCCCATCTTCGTCCGCTGCTTCACCTCTAAGGGCAACCTCTGGATGGCACCCGTGGGGCAGACCTGCCCGCACAAGTTGCAGTTGTACTCACAATACCCCTCGCGGGGCTTTGCAACGGGTGTCCACAGCCCGATCAAGCCGCTTTCCCAAAGGGAGGGCTGCAAACAACCGCCGGTGCTGGAGCAGACTTTGACGCACTCCTGGCAACGGACGCACCGGTCAAGAAAATCGGCCTCAGGCAGGGCACCCGGCGGCCGGATTACACTTCCCCGTCTCCCTCGGTCAGCGAAGCCAATACCCAGCAGACCGACGGTAGCAAGACTGGCAACTGTCGCCCCCATGAACCGGCGCCGGTCCAGGTCAACCGTCCCCGACCTCGCGGGCTTGCGGAATGCGTAATGGGTAGCTCTTGGCGCACAGACAGACACACACTCGCCACAGGCGATGCATTCCACCGCTGAAGTGGTCACATAGTCGTCTTCCACGGCGTTCATTCGACACCGCGCCCTGCACAACCCACAGGCGGTACAACTCTCGTCGACCTGCCTATGCAGCAGGCGGAACTGTGAGAAGAACCCCAGCAGTGCGCCAAGGGGACAGAGGTTCCTGCACCAAAACCGACTGCTTGCCTTTTCCAAGGCGAGGATAACCACAAAAAGCACAAAGAAAAGCTCTACCAAGCGGAAAGACGGCTGCTGGAGAGGGAACCAGGCTGCATGCAAGAACGAGTAAGCGCGGTACGCCGCACCCTCCAGGAAAGGAACGCGCACCATAACGGCGAGGAGACTCGAGACGGCTATCGTGAAAAGAGGGTAAAGGGCAACATCGGCTGTGCGCGTGAGGATCACGATGGGGTCAAACGGCCAGAGCATCTGGGTGCCAAGGGCTGCGCCCACCAGTATGCCGACCAGAATCGCGAACTTTACCCACCGCCACCGAGTTGGCGATGGTTTCTTGAGCTCCTTCCTCTTCCTCAACGAAATCTTGTGCACCACATCCAGCGTGGAACCGAGAGGACAGACCCACCCGCAAAACACGCGGCCCAGAGGGACAGTCAACGCCAAGACCACCAGCCCCAGGAAGACGTGAGTGACCCATGACCGAGTGGCCAGGATCGTTGCCACTGCCACGAGAGGGCTGCCGCGTAGAAACAAGTCCACGGGAATGGGACCCTCGTACGGGTAAGTCGCCCGCCAGATTAGCCAAAGAAAAAAGAATAGGAAAAAGACTTGGGAGATTCGCCGGGCAGTGCGCATCATTGAGAGTCCGGTGTATGCGAGGAAGAGTACTAACCGTTCGCGCGAAGAGGACCTGGCCTTGGCCTCCCCGTCGCCTTAGGCGGCGAGGGACACTTTCTCAACGCGCAGCCGTTTCACGTCCAGCACGCCGAGCCCACGTCGCTGCGCCTCCACGAGAAAGCCCAACTGAGCCGGGTCGCGGCCAAAGAGAACTGCGCCGTAGGCATCCACGGCGACGCGGTCAACACCGGCGACGACCGTATCCATCTGCTGCACGTCGCGCAAGTTGCCCCCCTGCGGCCCATTGCGGAGCAGGACGCGCGTCGCATCCAGGAGCGTCAGCTGGGGACGGACTACGGTGTTGATGTCCACGATTTTCTTGTCAAAGCGATGGTGAAGCTGCCCACGGTCGCCGCCCAATATGCCCATGAGGTTCTTCAGGCCAATGGTGAGCCCCGATACCGAATGGCTCTTCAGTACCGGCACATTGATCAGGACGTCGGCTTCCACGGCATCGCGATAAAACAACCAAGACTTGAGCTCCTCGCCCTCCGGGATGGACATTTTCACGAATCGCTGCTCAAGCACGAAGGGCACCTCTGCTCCTTCTTTCTCCGCCGCTTTTTGGATGCCACTGCGCAGGTAACACCTTCGCGCCTCGTTGCAGGTCCGGTCGAAGACTTTGACCTTGCGCGCGCCGGCCTCCAGGCAGAGGCGGACAATCTCCGCAACAACCTCTGGATCAGTGTTGGCCGCGTGCTCAGGTAGCCGGTCCCAGGCCATGTTCGGCTTCACGACCACGACATCGCCACGCCGCACGAATGCCGAGATACCTCCCAGCAGCGAAATGGCTTTGCGCACATTGGCGCGCGGCGACGGACCTTGGACTACGGCGAGGTCCACGGCAGGTTGCGCTTTCGCAAGCGACGCAAGGCGCGCCCATGGTCCGGCACATGCGCCCGCGGCAAGGCAGGCAGCAGACTTGACCAGAAATTCTCTGCGGTTGATATCCGGCATTGGGAAATACCCGAAAGTACAGCTCGCCTTTCTGGCAAGAAAAAGAAGACCCGTCCACGAGACGGGTCTTCAAATCCCACCCTTTCGTCGGCTACTTCTTCTTCAGTTCCTCAATATGGTACTGTGCTGCTGGCGCCCACCGTCTGTCCTTCGCGGCAAGTTCGTAGTAGGCCAGGGCTTTCGCCTTGTCCCCCAATGCCTCGGCCGCGCGGGCAGCCTCAAACTGCGCCGGTGCGTACCCTTCTTTGTATTTGAGGCATTGTTCTGCAGCCTCGAGGGCATCCTGGTACCTGCCCACGTTGTTGTAGAGCTCCGCCAGACGATAGTAGCTGTAGAAGTAGTTTTCCTTGATGGCCAAGGCAGTTTCGTGCGCGAGAATTGCCTCTTGGAGTTTCCCCTGGTCGGAGAGCGCTACCCCAAGACTGCTGAAGGCCTGATAGTAGTTCGGGTCAAGCTGCGTGGCTTTCCTGAACGCCTC
>JACIZP010000171.1 GCA_014359355.1 Calditrichota bacterium
GCAGGCTCTCGCCTAACGCACTAACACGCACTTCTTGCGCACACTCTGCCCTCCCAGCCGCAGGACCAGGAAGTACATGCCACTGGTCAACTCCTTGGCGTCGAACAGGGCGGAAAAGCGACCAGGCCCATGCCGGCCACCGACCAGACGCCTCACCTGGCGACCGGTCACATCGAACACCCCGAGCTCTACCTCTCCCTCCCTGGGAACAGTGTAGGTCACGCGCGTGCTCGCGTTGAAGGGATTCGGGCGCGGTTCCTCAAGTGCCAGGAGCAGGTCCTGGGGAACGGCTGGCCGCTCGATGCGGGTGGGGAAGTTCACCACCGTAAAGTTCATGCTATCACGGACGCTGTTGGTCAGGTCGCGGGCCAATACGTGAATGCGGTAGCGCCCATCCGGCACCTCCGTGGTCACAAACGCAAGTTGGTGCTCGGCCAGATCCAGCTGATCGTCGCCATCGCTGTTGGTCAGCAGGTGGAAGAAGGCGCGGCTATGCGGACTCCATGCCGGCGGTGGCAGGACCGCATCGCGCTTGTAGATGAGCGTCGCATACTCCTCATAGTGCGCAGAGGCATAGAAAGGGTAAGCGTGGTTGAGCCGTTGCGCCAGCCTGCGACGCACCACCAAGTCGCCGCGGTCTACCGAGACAATCCAGTAAAAGACCTCGAACGCCGGCAGCTCGTAGAGGCTGTCGCCAATGAGATCGACGACCCTCACGACAAAGTCCACGGCACCATACACGCTATCCGGGCGCAGGTAGATGCTGCTTTCGTTCAGGCAGATGCCGAACTTGCTCTCCGGGAAAACGTCCAGGATCTGCGGGCGAATCGTGTCGGTGTTGGGTCGCAGCGAAAGCAGAGGGTTGCCACAGATTCCCCATTCTCCGTCATCATAGCGCCACACCAGACCGGAATCCTGTATCTGCACAAAGTGGATGTGACCCCAGTCGTCGCCCCACCGGACGATCTGCCCCAGGTACTGATGGAGCGCCACCGTGTCACCTGGTGCACAGGCGATTGATTCCTTGATGAGATGGGCATAGAGCCAGCCCACGCTGGGCTCCGCTGCCTGCTGGGGAGCGATGGCCAAGCGCCAGTATGCCGACCCGCCCAGCGTAAGGACACATTTGACGATGCCGGGCTCCACCGCGTACACCGGCTCGCCGATCGGCGTGACAAGGTCCAGCCCTTGGTGGAGGTACGAGATAGAGTCATACCCCATGTGTTGCTCGTAGTAGTTCCACACGGTGCGCATGCTGTCGAAAGGGGCAAATGGCCAGGGTATGCCATCTCCTGTGCCTTTCGGCACAGCCTGCCGGGCGCGGCCTTCCTGGGGAGGGACGAGCCGCTCACCGTACTCCTCGCGTACCACTCGACCTGCAGCGTCCAGCACTCTGACCACCCCCTGCATGGCTCCTTGGTCGCGCACC
Source organism: Calditrichota bacterium (assembly GCA_014359355.1). Taxonomy (NCBI): domain Bacteria; kingdom Pseudomonadati; phylum Calditrichota; species Calditrichota bacterium. Next base: position 1,430 of record JACIZP010000171.1, read on the forward strand.
TGAATGCCGGCGACGATCTTCCCCTCCACTATGCGCAGGTCACGAAATGTGGCCGTCCCCGTCAACGTGTCTGCAAACAAACACGAGCCGGTGGCCAAGGAAAAGGCACGCAGCACCTGCCGGTCGATCACCACGACCAACGAGTCCCGGCGCGAGATGCGCACTGCCCGGGGAGAAGCCAGCCCAGTGGGTGCCTCGAACAGGGTGGTGGGGCCCTTCTTCACCAGTACGCGTCCCGGATTTGCCAGCGCCACCAGGGTCTCGTCTTCGGAAAAATCGAAGTGCAGCGCTGGTTCAAGCGTGGTGACTTGACCCGTGGCCGGGGCGACCACTTGCAAACCCGCTGCTGAGCTGACGCCAAAAAGGTTCCCCTGGGCAGAAAAGCCGAACAGGGAAGCTCCCTTGCACGCCAGCGACATGAGCCGGCGCCCCTCCCGCGAATAGAAGAGGAGCGTTGTCTCGCCGGCCCAGTGGCGATCGTGCACGACAAAGGCCACCAGCCCCGCGTTGGAGATGTAGAGGTCTGAACCGGGCGCTACACTCATTCCCCAGAGCAGCCTCTCGTCCTCGTACAGCGCCAAGTCTACGAGTTGCCGCACTTCGTCCCCGGCGGCCGCCACCCGGAAGCGACACCAGTAGCGCCCGTTCTCAGACTGGACATCTCCCCGGAGACGGCAACTCTTGTCCACAAGGAGGCCGTTGGCACGCGCGGTGAGCGAAGAGAGCTCGTGGCCAGAGAAGCTTGGCCCGGTGACACCAAGGAGAAGCGTGGAGAGTACTGCCAGTCGCAGAGGGGAGACAAACACCCTCATCTTCCGCCACGCTTGTGGAGGCATTAGTGCTCCTGCGGGTAAGATGATCATGAGAAGCGTCTGGCCAGCCAGCTCATCTCCTGCTCGATGGCCTGGTGCGGGCAGCCCTCGTCACAGCACATGCACTTGATGCAGCGGGCATAGTCCATGCGGGGGAAACCTTCTTCGTCGGGATGGATGGCAGCCACAGGGCAATTCCGCTCGCAGACCCCGCACCGCTTGCACAGTTCGGGAATGGCGCGCGGGCGCACCCAGATGAGGCGCGCCCCCAGGAGCATCAGCCAGCGGGGGATGAGCTTGATCAGCCGGTTAGACGGCAGGACAAAGTCTGGCAGGCGCAGGCTGTCCAGGTCCGCGCCGATCAGCTCTATCCGTTGCAGCGAGCCCTCACCCAGGCCGCGCTGGGCTGCAATGCGCGTGGTGTCGATCTCATTCTCCGCGAATCCCATCATCGCCGCGCCGATAGCATCCAAGGCGACCCCATCGGCGCTGGCCAGCAGGACGCCCATCTGCCGCACCTTGCCGGAAGAGGGGCCATTCCCCTCCTGGCCAACCACGGCATCGGCGATGTGCAGGTGCGGGCGGACCGCCGAATAGATGTCCACCAGCACCTCGGCAAAGTCCTCGGGGTGCGGCGCCTGCTTGTGGTACTCGCTCTTGCGTAAACCCGGTATCACCCCAAAGAGGTTCTTGATGGCCCCGGTATAGAGCGTCAGGTTGTGGGTCTTCAGTTTCGGCAGGTTGATGAGCACATCGGCTTCCGCCGCATAGCGGGAGACGTAGTAGCTGATGCCGCGCACCTTGCGCTCCACCACACCGCCCGTCTCGAAGGCGACCAGCGGCGCCCCTGTGCGGCGCGCGACCTCCGCAAGGCCGGTGTTGTCCCAATAGCGCTGCAGACCGGTGACCGCCCCGCCCGGACTGTCGCCAATGGTCACCTTGCCGCCCAAGTCCTGCACGAGTCGCACCACCGCCTCCACCACCGCCGGATGGGTGGTAATGGCCCGCGCGGGCTCCTTGGCAGCCAGGAGATTTGGCTTGACGTGTACCTTCTGCCCACGGCGCACAAAACGCTCCATGCCGCCCAACGGGGCGAGCACGCGCTGCACCGCCTCTGCCACCTCCTGGTAGGCGTAGCTCATGCAGCGCACCGCGCTGACCACGCCCACTCCGGCGGGATGCGATGCGGTCTTTGCCTCGGCCAGGAACTCTGGCGCCTCCTGCAGTCTCCTCATGCGCGTGTCCTGCTATGCCCTGACAAACATCTTGCCGGCCAATTGCCTGACCAACTCCTTGAGCTCCAGGGAAAGCAACAGCGTGAGCGTCTGGGCGGCGGAAAGGCCGTTGTTCTTGGAGATGACATCGATGTGCATCGGCTCGTGGGAAAGCGATTCTAACACTTTTCTCTCCAATTCGGTCAATGCGACGCTCGGCTCCTGGCGCCTTGCCTCGCGGAGCAGGGAGGGGAGCTGAGGACGCAGCTCCGCCAACACATCCTCGGCGGACATTACCAGCTTCGCCCCCTCTTGGATGAGCCGGTTGGTGCCTTTGCTCTTTGGGCTGAAAATGCTGCCCGGCACGGCGAACACCTCTCGGTTCTGCTCCAAAGCGACATTGGCGGTGATGAGCGCGCCGCTGGTCTCCCCCGCTTCCACCACCAAGGTGCCCAGGGACATGCCAGAAATGAGCCGGTTGCGACGCGGAAAGTTGGGTGCATCAGGCCCGGACCCCATGGGCAGCTCCGACACCAAGGCCCCCTGCTCGATAATCTTCTTGGCCAAGGCGCGATTCTCCGACGGATAAATCACATCCACCCCAGAACCGAGCACGGCGATGGTTCTGCCCCCGGCCTGCAACGTCGCTTTGTGGGCCTCGGTGTCGATGCCCCGCGCCAGGCCGCTGACAATGGTCACGCCCTGGGCAGCAAGCTCCGCGCAGAGCCGCGCCGTCACCAGCCTGCCGTAGTCGCTGGGGCTGCGTGTGCCCACCACGGCCACCGCCTGATCGTCCTCAGGCCGCAAGGTGCCGCGCACAAAAAGGAACGCCGGCGGATCGCTTATGGACTTCAACAGGCGCGGGTACTGCGCATCCCAAAAGGTGACGATGGACGCCTCGTGCCGGTTAAGGCGCGAGAGCTGCTCGCGCGCGAACCCGTCGTCGCGGTAGGTGCGAATGTTGCGGGCAATGGTCTTGTCGATGCCTTCCACGGAAATCAAGTCGGCCATGGACGCGCTGAACACCGCTTCTGCCGATTGGAATCTCCCCACCAGCGCCCGCAGACGGTTGTGCCCTACGCCCGGCACGGCAGACAGCCTGAGCAGGGCCTCGACGTCAATCTTCACCTTTGCCCCCTCCTGAACGCGCGCGATCCGCCGCTTGCAGCAGCGATTCCACCAGGTAGACGAGTTGCCCTAAACCTTCCCCGGTCAGGGCAGATATGGCACATACCGGCACACCAGGCTCGAATGCGGCACCCTGGGCGGGACCGTCCGCCAGTAGGTCAATCTTGTTCAGGGCCACCAAGCGCGGCTTGGTGAGCAAAGCGGGACTGTAGGCCTGCAGTTCGTGACAAAGAACCCGATAGGTCTGCTGCGGCTCACCCGCTGCCGCGTCGATGACGAAGACCAGCACCCTGGTCCGTTCAATGTGCCGCAAGAACTGAATGCCCAAACCCTTGCCCGCGTGCGCGCCCTCGATCAAGCCGGGGATATCGGCCATGACAAAGCTCATGTCGTTCCCCTTGACGATACCCAGGTGAGGCGAGAGGGTGGTAAAAGGGTAATCGGCCACTTTTGGCCGCGCAGCAGACAGCCGCGACAGCAG
>JACIZP010000172.1 GCA_014359355.1 Calditrichota bacterium
ATCATCAACTTCCTGCCGGTGCTCATGAAGTGGACGGACTTTGTCTGGGTGAGTTTGGCGGCGATTCTCATCAGCTATGTGGCGACCCTGTACCCGGCGTGGAAGGCATCGCGCCTGGATCCCGTGCAGGCTATCCGATACGAGTAGGAGATGGCGCAACGTAGAGCGATTCTGACCACGACGAACCTTCACAAGAGCTACCCCATGGGACGGGGAAGCCTGCATGTGTTGAAAGGGATCGACCTGGAAGTGTTCGAGGGGGAGATTGTGGCGGTGGTGGGGCCTTCGGGCGTGGGCAAGAGCACCTTGCTCCACATCCTCGGGGCTCTGGATAGGCCCACCGAGGGCCGGGTGCTCATCGACGGGCACGACGTATTCAGCCTGGACGATCGCCGTCTGGCAGAGTTTCGCAACAAGCGCGCGGGATTTGTGTTTCAGTTCCACCACCTGCTGCCGGAGTTGACGGCGCTGGAGAATGTGATTTTGCCGGGCCTCATCGCCGGGCGTCCGCGGCGCGAGTTGGAAGACGTGGGCATGACCCTTCTGGCGGAGGTGGGCCTGGAACAGCGTGCCGGCCACCGGCCGTCGGAGCTTTCTGGGGGCGAGCAGCAGAGGGTCGCGGTGGCCCGGGCGCTCATCAATAGGCCGCAGCTCATCTTGGCCGATGAGCCCTCGGGGAATTTGGACCTGCAGTCCAGTCGCGCCCTGAACGCCCTGATGTGGGAGCTGAGCAGGAAGCACAACCGCACCCTCATCATCGTGACGCACAACTTGGAGCTGGCGCGCCAGGCAGACCGGGTGATTGAGCTCTATGACGGGCGCATCAAAAACAACGCGGCGAACCGGTCATGATTGTGTGTGATCTGTGTGGCGTCAACCCGGCCACGCTGAAATTGACGCAGGTCATCAACGACGAGCACACTGAGCTGCACCTTTGCAAGCAGTGCGCCGAGGAGAAGGGCTTGGGCATTCCCTTTGGCGCCTTGCCTTCGACCTTTGGCGCCATGATTGTGGGGTTTCTCGGTGCGCAGGTGCCGACGAGCGCGCGCACGGTGGGCTCGCTCAAATGTGCAGGGTGTGGCATCACCAAAGAGGACTTTGAACGGACGGGACTCCTTGGCTGCGCCCAATGCTATGAAACTTTCCGCGAGGACCTCAAGTTTATCTTGCGGCGCATCCACGGGAGCAATAAGCACATCGGCATGCGGCCGCCATCGTTGCGCGGCGCCATGGAGCACCCCGACATTGAGCAGTTGCGGCGGCAGTTGCAGGAGGCAGTGGCCAAGGAGGAGTTTGAGGAGGCAGCGCGCCTCAGGGACCTGATCACCGATCTGGAGACCCAGCGCGGCAGGTCGAAGCATGGGGAGCGATGAAGAGGACAAAGAGGCGCAGGCCAGAACAGGGGCCAATGCGGCGGTTGCCGTCTTAGAAGGCCGGCTCTGCGCCTGGCTGGACGGGAGCGGGCCGGAGGCCGACATCATCATCACCAGTCGCGTGCGGCTGGCCCGCAACTTGCAAGGTCTCCGCTTCCCTGGAGCAGCTCCTGCCGAAGAGCGGGAGAGCGTGTGCAGCCAGGTGGCAGCGGCGATCGCCGCGAGCAGGGCGCTGCCGCAGTCGCTCCACCTGCGGCTGGACGAGCTCTCCGCCCTGGACAGGCGCTTCCTCATGGAGCGGCGCCTGGTGAGCCCGCAATCTGCCGAGCGCCCTGAGCATGCCGCCGTGTTCGCGGACCTGGCGCAAACCCTGGCGGTGATGGTCAACGAGGAAGACCACTTGCGGCTGCAGGCCATCGCCTCCGGTCTGCAGATCGAAGAGGCCTGGGAGGCGGTGCGGACGCTGGATGATGAGCTCGGCGAGCGACTCGACTATGCCTTCTCCGAGCAGTTCGGCTATCTGACCGCCTGCCCCACCAACACCGGCACAGGGATGCGGGTGTCCATTTTTGCCCATCTGCCGGCCTTGGCGCTGCTGGAGGAGGTCGATAAGGCGCTCAAGGAGTTCGCAGGGAGCGAGATTACCGTGCGTGGCTTTTATGGCGAGGGCAGCCGCGTGCAAGGGAACATCTTCCAGATCTCGAACCAGCTCACTTTAGGGCGTGCGGAGAAGGCCATCATTAAGCGCGTGCGGGGCATCGCCGAGCGCGTCGTGGCTTTGGAGCGGGAAGCGCGGGCGCGGCTGCTCCACCAACGCCCCTTGCGCGTCAGAGACCTGGTATATCGGGCACGCGCCCTGTTGCAGCATGCGCAGCTCATTTCGTCGTTGGAGCTCATGAATCTGCTTTCGGCAGTGCGCGTGGGGAGTGAGCTGGGGCTGTTGCCGCCCATTCCCCGCAGGCGGCTTAACGAGCTTCTGGTCATTGCCCTGCCGGCGCATCTGCAAAAACGTGCGGGCAAAGAAATGGACAACGAAGAGCGAGATGCCTATCGCGCACAGTTCGTCCGCGAGTACTTGGGGGTGTGACAGGGAGCATTCCTCCAGCGTGCCATAGGGCGTTTGGCTGGGGGTGGACATAAGGGAGTTGGTGCTATGAGAAACAACTTTTCGCAGCGGGTGCAACGGGTCATCCAGTTGTCCAGGGACGAAGCCAGGCGACTGGGGCACGATCACATCGGCACCGAGCACCTCCTGCTCGGTCTGATTCGCGAGGGGGAAGGGCTGGCCGTGACCATCTTGCAGCGCCTGGGGTGCGACTTGGACGAGATCCGCAGCGCCGTGGAGGACGCCGTGGGCGTGACGGGCGAGACCACCACCTACGGCAATATCCCCTTCACCCGCCGGGCAGAGAAGATCCTGAAGATGGCCTACAATGAGGCCGAGCGATATCGCTCAGATATCATCGGCACTGAGCACCTGCTGTTGGCCCTGGTCAAGGAGCGCGACGACGTTGCCAGCCAGGTGCTGCACACCTTTGATGTGACCTATGAGGCAGTAGCCCAGGAGTTGGAGAGTATCATGCAAGGCGAGATGTCTTCCGACAAGGAACTGTCGTCACAACGCGGTTCCAAGACACCGGCGCTTGACCATTTTGGTCGCGACCTCACCGAGCTGGCGCGCCGGGGGGAGCTTGACCCAATTATCGGTCGCGACGAGGAGATCCAGCGGGTGGCGCAGGTGCTGAGCCGGCGCAAGAAGAACAACCCCGTGCTCATCGGCGAGCCAGGGGTGGGCAAGACAGCCATCGCTGAGGGCCTGGCCCTGCGCATCGTGCAGAAGAAGGTGCCACGCGTGCTGCACAACAAGAGGGTGGTGACCCTCGACCTGGGGGCCATCGTGGCGGGCACCAAGTATCGCGGCCAGTTCGAAGAGCGCATGAAGGCCATCATGAACGAGCTCGTCAAGGCCAAGGACGTCATCCTGTTCATCGACGAGCTGCACACCATCGTAGGTGCGGGCAGCGCCTCCGGCTCACTGGACGCCTCGAACATGTTCAAGCCGGCCCTCTCTCGCGGTGAGCTGCAGTGCATTGGCGCCACCACCTTGGATGAGTACCGGCAGTACATCGAGAAGGACGGCGCGTTGGATCGCCGATTCCAGAAAATCATGGTCGATCCGCCCACGCCTGAGGAGACCCTGCAGATTCTCAAAGGCCTGCAGGACCGGTACGAGAAGCACCACCACGTCAAGTACACCGACAAGGCCATCGAGGCGGCGGTGCGGCTGTCCGAGCGCTACATTACCGACCGCTATCTGCCGGACAAGGCCATCGACGTCATGGACGAGGCGGGAGCGCGCGTCCACCTGAACAACATCGTCGTCCCCAAGGCCATCACCGAATTGGAGGAAAAGATCAAGCGGTTGCAGAGCGAAAAGGAAGCGGTGGTGGCCAGCCAGAACTTTGAGCGGGCAGCGGTGCTGCGCGACCAGGAGAAGCGGCTTATGCGCGAGCTGGAAGAGGCGCGCAAGAAGTGGGAGGAGGAGGACCAAAAGATCGTGGCCACCGTGCCCGAGGAAGAGATTGCCGCTGTGGTGTCCATGATGACCGGCATCCCCGTGCAGAAGGTGGCGCAGTCAGAGTCGGAACGCCTCCTGCGCATGGAGGAGGAGCTGCGGCAGCGCATCATCGGGCAGGACGAAGTGATTCGCGTGCTGACCAAGGCCATCCAGCGCACGCGCGCCGGCCTCAAGGACCCCAACCGGCCCATCGGCTCTTTCATCTTCCTCGGCCCCACCGGTGTGGGCAAGACGCAACTGGCCAAAGAACTGGCGCGCTACCTCTTCGAGAGTGAGCAGGCCCTCATCCGCATCGACATGTCCGAGTACATGGAAAAGTTCTCCGTCTCGCGCCTCACCGGCGCGCCTCCGGGCTACGTCGGCTACGAAGAGGGCGGGCAGCTCACCGAGAAAGTGCGCCGCCATCCCTACTCGGTGGTGCTCTTCGACGAGATCGAGAAGGCGCACCCGGACGTGTTCAACATCCTGCTGCAGATTCTGGACGACGGTCGGCTCACCGACGGCCTGGGGCGACAAGTCGACTTTAAGAACACCATCCTCATCATGACCTCGAATATTGGTGCGCGCGAGATTCGCAAGACCGGCGGCTTCGGTTTCTCCAAGGGCGATGAGCGCTCCGACTATGAGAGCATGAAGAAGCGCATCATGGACGAGGTGAAGCGCATCTTCAACCCGGAATTCTTGAACAGAGTGGACGAGATCGTCGTGTTCCGCGCGCTCAACCTCAACGACATGGTCAAGATCGTGGACATCTTGATCGCCGAGATGGCGACGAAGCTGA
>JACIZP010000173.1 GCA_014359355.1 Calditrichota bacterium
AGCGCAACCTCATCACCATGGCGGGACGAGCATCGACCGTCGGGCGGCCGGTACTGTACAAGACGACTGAGCACTTTTTGGCCTACTTTGGTATCAACAGTCTTGCCGACCTACCCTCGTTAGAGGAGGTTGAGGCGCTGCTCAAGGCTCGTGCGCCGCGAGAAGAAGCTGAACCCACGGCTGGGGAGGTCGATGTCGAAGTGGTTTCACCAGGAGAAATCCGAGTCGACCAGGGAAAAGACGACGATGGTGAGGCTCAATAAGTTCCTGGCCGGCAGCGGAGTTGCCTCCCGCCGGGCATGTGATGAGCTCATCAGGAGCGGACGCGTCACCGTCAACGGCGAGGCGGTCAGCTCTCTGGCCACCTGGGTCGACGAGCAGAGGGACGAGGTTGCTGTGGACGGGCAGGTGGTGAAGCCAAAACAAGGCCACGTGTACATCATGCTGCACAAGCCGCGGGGATATGTGACCACGGTGCGTGATACCCGCGGGAGGCCCAAAGTGATCGACCTTGTGCCCAGGGGCTCGCGCCTGTTCCCGGTGGGCCGCCTGGACATTGACACGGAGGGGTTGCTCCTGCTGACCGACGACGGCGAATTGACCAATCGCCTCCTCCACCCGCGCTTCAAAGTCGCCAAGACCTATGTGGCGGTGCTCGACCGCGAGGTGGCGGTGCGCGATATTGCAAAGTTGCGTCAGGGAATTGCCTTGGACGACGGCATGACGGCACCGTGCGAGGCGCGCCTGTTGGACGCCCCGCCGCATGGCAAGGTGGTGGAACTCACTTTGCGCGAGGGCCGCAAGAGACAGGTGAGGCGGATGTTCGCGGCGCTGGGCTATCATGTGCTCCTCCTGCGCAGAGTGGCGTTTGGCCCTCTCGGCTTGGGCGAGCTGCCAATCGGCTCCTGGCGCCACCTGACTGATGAGGAAGTTGCACAACTTCACCAAGCGGGCGGTCTGGCAGGGAAAAGTACATGCCCTGCGTCGACGGACTGCTTGGCGGCCTTGGAGGGTTGAGAGGGAAAGGGTGGAGGGAAGGCGCAGGAGGCTCATCATCGCCATCGACGGCGTCGCCGCTTCCGGCAAGAGCACCACGGCTCGCCTCGTGGCAGAGAAGTTGGGTTACCTTTACCTGGATTCTGGGGCATTGTACCGGGCGCTCACGCTCAAGGTGATCCGCGAGGGCATTGACCCTGCCGACGAGCACGAGGTCGCCGCCCTGGCGCGCCAAACGGCGATCCAATTGCAGCGGAAAGGTGGACATCTGCGCGTGCTCTTGGACGGGCAGGATGTGACCGAGGACATCCGCGCGCCGGAGGTCGCGGAGAAGATCGGCCCGGTGGCGGCGAACCGCGCTGTGCGCGAGCAGATGGTTGCCCTGCAGCGCGCCATTGGCGCCCGAGGCGGGGTAGTGGCAGAAGGGCGAGACATCGGCACTGTGATCTTTCCTCATGCCGATCTCAAATTCTACTTCACCGCCTCTTTGGAAGTGCGGGCACGGCGCCGGCAGGCTGAATACGCGGCCAAGTCGGTGCAGGCGCCCCTCGAGGAATTGGCTGCGCAGTTACAGCGCCGTGACCAGGACGACGCGCGGCGCGCCTATGGGCCGCTGCGCAAAGCCCCAGATGCAATCGAAGTGGATACGACGGATCTAAGCATCGACCAGCAGGTCGAGCTCATTCTTCGGAAGGTGCGGGAACATCTCGGTGAAACTGGAGCAGCGCGGGCGTGAGGGGCAAGAGCCAAGCTCCGCGCTGACTGTTGACATAGACGAGAATGCCGGCTTTTGCGCCGGCGTGGCGCGGGCAATCGCCTTGGCAGAGGGAGCCCTCGCCAAGGGCAGGTTAGCTTCCATCGGCCCGGTGATTCATAACCCTGCGGAAGTGGTAAGGCTGCAGCAGAAGGGCTTGTTGACCATTCCGCAGGAAGAAGTGGAGAGCTGCGATCCGAGGACCTTGGGGGTGCGGCGCGTGCTGATCCGCAGCCACGGCGTGTCCGAGTCGCTGCGGGCCCGCCTCGCAGAGGCAGGGCTGGAAGTGGTCGACGGCACCTGCCCTATCGTGCGGCGCGTGCAACAGCTGGTCAAAGACTATTGCGCCCGAGGCTATCGCGTGGTGGTCTTCGGCAAGAAGGACCACCCCGAGGTTCTGGGACTTGTAGGCCATTGCCCACAAGGGGCCGTCGTAGTGGGTTCGCTGGAAGAGGCAGGGAAGATTGCACCAGGGCCGCCCACGGTCCTCGTGGCGCAGACGACCGCACCCGAGGCACGTTTTCATGAGGTGGCGGCCGCGTTGCGACGGCGGCTGCCGTCGTTGGAGGTGTTTAACACCACCTGTCGTTCTGTGAGCCGCCGACAGGAAAGCATCGCAGCCTTCGCACGTGCTCACGATGTGGTCGTGTTTGTCGGGGGCAAGGAGAGTTCTAATTCACGGCAATTGTTCGATATTTGCCAGCAGAACAACAAGCGCTCCTTCTGGGTGGAAAGTGCGGACGAAGTTCAGGCAGGATGGTTTGGCCCAGGGGAAGCGGTGGGGATAACAGGGGGGGCCTCCACTCCACGCTGGTTGTTGGAGAGGGTGGCGTCTCACGTAGCACACGTTGCCCGTACCTGCGGGCACGAAAAACACATAAAAGGAGGTAGTGCTGAATGATGAACGAGGACACCACACAGGCGTTCGCGCAGGACGCCGCAGCCGAAGGCGCGACGAAAGGAGGTGAGAGCGCAGCGGATCAGGTGGGCAGCCACACCGCATCTGAGCAGATGCAACCGGCCCAGAACCTGCCTGCGGAAGACGACGAGTACACGCCTGAGGAACGAGAAGCCCTCATGCGCATGTACGAGGAGACCCTCAGCGAATTTGTCGAGGGCGAGGTCGTCGTAGGCAAGATCTTGGCCGTGGGCGAGAAAGAGGTGGCCGTCGACGTCGGGTTCAAATCGGAAGGCACCATCCCCATTGAAGAGTTCCCCAATCCGGCTGAGCTCAAAGTGGGCGACGACGTCGAGGTGGTCTTTGACCAGATCGAAGACCAGGAAGGACAGCTGGTCCTTTCCAAACGCAAGGCCGACTTCATGAAGGTCTGGGAGAGGGTCAAGCAGTCCTACGAGAAGGGCGAGGTCATCAAGGGGCGCTGCGTGCGGCGGATCAAAGGCGGCCTGGTGGTGGACATCGACGGCGTCGACGCCTTCCTACCCGGCTCGCAGATCGATGTCCGCCCGGTGCGCGACTTTGATGCCTACATAGGGCAAACCCTTGATCTCAAAGTGGTCAAGATCAATCACGCCCGGAAGAACATCGTCGTCTCCCATCGCGTGCTCGTGGAAGAGGCCATGGCCGGGCAGCGGGAGAAGATCCTTGCCGAGTTGGAGCGCGGCCAGGTGCTGGAAGGCACCGTGAAGAACATCACCGATTTCGGTGTGTTCATCGACCTTGGCGGCGTGGACGGCCTGTTACACGTCAACGACCTATCTTGGGGCCGGGTGAACCACCCCTCAGAGGTGGTCTCTTTGGACCAGAAGCTGAAGGTCGTTGTGTTGGACTTTAACGAACAGAAAGATCGCATCTCCTTAGGCTACAAGCAGCTTCAGCCGCATCCCTGGGAAGACGTCGACAAGAAGTACCCGGTCGGCTCGGTGGTGCAGGGCAAAGTGGTGAGCATCTCCGACTATGGCGCCTTTGTCGAGCTGGAAAAGGGCGTCGAAGGCCTGGTGCACATCTCAGAGATGTCGTGGACGCAGCACGTCAAGCACCCCTCCAAGATCCTGAGCGTGGGTGAGATCATCCAGGCAAAGGTGCTCAACGTGCAGAAGGAGGAGCGCAAGATCTCGCTCGGCCTGAAGCAACTCCAACCCGATCCTTGGGAGACGCTCGCCGAACGCTATCCGGTCGGGTCAATCCACAAGGGCAAGGTGCGCAATCTCACCAACTTTGGCGCCTTTGTGGAGTTGGAAGAAGGGATCGACGGTCTGGTGCACATCTCCGACCTTTCCTGGACCAAGAAAGTGCGGCACCCAGGAGAGGTCATCAAGAAGGGCGACGAGATTACGGTCACCGTCCTCAAGGTGGACCCTGTGAACCGCCGCATCTCGCTTGGGTACAAGCAGACGCAAGAGAACCCGTGGGACCGGTTCGAGGAGATGTATCGGCCCGGCACCCTGGTCACCGGGAAAATCACCCGGCTCATCGAGAAGGGCCTGTTGGTCGAGCTGCCCGGCGACGTCGAGGGTTTTGTTCCTATGTCCCATCTGGCCAAGCCTGGTATCAGCAAACCGGCGGATGGCTATCACCTCGACGAACAGATCGAACTCTGCGTGATCGAGTTCAGCAAGGATAACAAGCGCATCGTTCTGTCGGAGAAGAGGGCTTTAGAGAAGAGCGCCGCCGAGCAGCCAGAAAAGGGAGCGCCCGAGGCAGCTGAGGCCGAAGCCAGCGAGACGCCCGAAAGCGTCGTGGGCGAGCCTGTGGCGGCGGAAAGCGCACCTACGCCGGAGGCGGAACCAGCAGCCCAGGCGAGCGCGCCGACCGAGGTTGTTGAAGTGCCTTCGCCAGAGGTTGGGGCAGTCGAGGAAGCGCCGAGTGGACCTGCCGAACCTACTGCAGAGGCAGCGGTCGAGAAGCCGAAGCCCAAGCGAAAGGTCACCCGCAAGAAGCCGGCAAAGGCAGCAGACGCCGAGGCGGGCGATCAGCCCCAGGCAGAGCCTCCTGCCGCGGAAAGTGGCGCTGCCGCTGGCGACGAGGTGGGGGGCTGATGTCGGTCAGCGAGGCGCAATTCTTGGTTTCCGCCGTTGTGGCTGAGGAAACTGGATCTGTGTGATGACGTGGAGGGTGTCGGGTCCATCTTGTGGCCCGACACCGCCATTTGAGTGTCATGCGAAAAGTAGCCATCTACACCCTGGGCTGCAAGCTCAATCAAGCCGAGGGCGCCATGCTGGCAGAGGAGTTCTGCCGTCGGGGCTTTCGTCTCGTGCCTTTTGGAGCTCCCGCCGATGTGGTGGTGATTAACACCTGCAGCGTGACGCAGCGCACGGACGCATGCTCGCGCCAGGCAGTGCGACGCGCCGCCAGAGAAAAGCCCGAGGCCTTTCTCGTGGTGACGGGCTGCTACGCGCAGCTTGCCCCGGAGGAGCTTGCGGCCCTGCCGGGTGTGGATGTAGTTTTGGGCGCCGAAGCCAAGTTCCAGCTTTTTGAATACCTGAATGGGGGCCAGAAGCGCAAGGAGCCGGTGGTGCGTGTTGCCGGGCCAGAACGTCGCTTTGTGGCTCCTTGTCCGGGAGACGCCACGCCACGGACCCGCGCCTTCCTGAAGATTCAGGACGGGTGCGACGCTGGCTGCAGCTATTGCACCGTGCCGCTCGCGCGCGGGCCGGCACGGAGTGCCGAGGTGGAGGATGTGGTGGCCAGGGCCACCCGCCTGGCCGAACGAGGGCACAAAGAGCTGGTCCTCACGGGCGTGCACATTGGCGCGTATGGACGTGACTTGCATCCCGGTACCGACTTGGCGGCATTGCTGTACCGTCTGTGTACCGCATTGCCCGAGGTCCGCTTCCGCCTCAGTTCGCTTGAGTGCACGGAGATTACGCCACCTCTTTTGCAGGCCATTGCTGAGCACCAGCAGGTCTGTCGCCACTTTCACGTGCCGCTGCAGAGCGGCAGCGATGCAGTCCTGGCCTCGATGCGGCGACCATACGCAGCCCGCGACTTCTTAGATTGCCTGCGGAAGCTACGCGCCGCCTTTCCGGAAGCGAGCATTGGCAGCGACGTAATTGTCGGGTACCCAGGCGAGGAGGATAGCGATTTCCACGCCACGATGGAGTGCGTTCAGAAGGCTCCTTTGACCTACCTGCATGTGTTCCGCTATTCGAGGCGGCCGCGCACCGCAGCGGCAGATTTGGGCAATCAAGTGCCCGCACCTTTGGCCGAGGAGAGAGCTGCTCGTCTGCGCGCGCTGGGGGCGAAGAAGCGCATGCAATTCGCTGCAAGCTTTGTGGGGCGCGCCCTGCAGGTGCTGTTCGAGCGCCAAACAGACGGCTGGGTTCACGGGATCAGCGACAACTACTTGAGGGTTCGCGTTCCGAACGGCGGGCGCGATCTCCGCAATGTGCTCGCAGCCGTCCATGTGGATGCGCTTGCAGAGGACGGCACGCTGGTTGGTCACCTTGATCCAGCAGAAATGCGCAGAAGGGGGACGGCGGCACGGCATCGCCCAATCGGCAGCGCACAGCCTGCTGTGGTTTGCACGCACAGCGAAGGTGACTGAGGGCAGGTGCCGTTGTTCCCAGCAAGAGGCCCCGTTGGTCCAGTGCATAATGAGTGACAGAGTACGCACATACTGGATTGAGACGTACGGCTGCCAGATGAACAAGTACGACTCCGAGCTCGTAGCCGGTATCTTGCAGGGCGCTGGTTACCAGGCAGCTGAGTCCCTGTCGGCAGCCGAGGTCGTCCTGGTCAACACGTGCTCCGTTCGCGAAAGTGCAGAGAGGCGGGTGCGCGGCAGATTGAACGCCCTGAAAGCGCTCAAGTCCGATGGGGCCTGCCGGGTGCTTGGGGTGATCGGCTGCATGGCCGAACGCCTCCGCGAGCGCCTCCTCAGAGAGCACCCTGCCGTGGACCTTGTGCTTGGGCCAGATGCATACCGGCGGCTCCCTGCGCTTCTTGACAGCCTCATTGACAAACGAATGGTCGGCGAGCTGCGCGACGCCTCGTGTGCCTCAGAGACATACGCAGACATCGAGCCCGTGCGCGAGCCGGGGGTAAGTGCCTGGGTGGCAATTATGCGGGGGTGCAACAATTTTTGCTCTTACTGCGTGGTTCCCTACGCGCGGGGGCGGGAAAGGAGCCGCCCGGTTGAGTCGATCGTCGCCGAGGTGGAGAAACTTGTCGCCCAAGGGTTCGTGGAAGTTACGCTCCTTGGGCAGAACGTGAACTCCTATCGCGACGGCGGGCACGATTTTGCCGACTTGCTCGCCCGAGTGGCTCAGATTCCAGGCTTGGTCCGACTGCGTTTTGCCACCTCCCATCCCAAGGACCTGTCCACGAAGCTGATTCACACTATCGCCGCTCACGAGGTGATTTGCAAGCATGTCCACCTCCCGGTGCAATCCGGGAGCGACAGGATACTCCAGGCGATGAACCGCGGCTACACCAGAGAGCAGTACTTGCGGCTGTTGGGTGAGCTCCGCAGCGTGATGCCGGAGATTGCTCTGACCACCGATGTGATCGTCGGCTTCCCAGGCGAAGAAGCGGCGGACTTTTTGGCCACCCGCTCCCTACTGGAAGAGGCGCGGTTTGATGCCGCCTTCCTCTTCAAATACTCACCCCGAGAAGGTACGGCGGCCTTTCGGTTACAAGAGACGGTGAGCGAGGAAGAGAAGCAGGCAAGGCTCGAGGACCTCATTGCGCTGCAGAAGCAGATCACTCTGGAGAAAAACCGCCAGCGTATTGGCTCAGTCGTCGAGGTGCTCATCGAAGGACGGAGCAAAAAGTCGGCCCGGCAGGTGATGGGCCGCACCGAAGGAAACATGATCG
>JACIZP010000174.1 GCA_014359355.1 Calditrichota bacterium
GCAAGAGTCCACTTTTCAACGGCTGGAAAATGGGCGATTTTGACCACCTCTCGCAACGGGATGTTGACCAGCCGCAGGGGGCATTTCTCCTGGCGCGTCGCGAGGCGGTAGCCTCCGTAGGAGTGCTCGACGAACGATTCCTGATGTTCTTTAGCGACGTGGACTGGTGTCGCCGCTTCTGGGAAGGAGGATGGCGCGTGACGTTCGTGCCGGAGGTGCACGCCATCCATCACAAGGGCGCCAGTGTATTCGCCCATCGCGTGCCGGCGCTCATTGCCTCGCACCGCGACTTCTTGCGCTACTTCCGCAAGTACCCTGCACAATGTGCAGCAGTGGACTTTTGCGTCGCTGCGTTGCTCCTCGTGAGCTTGTGGCCGCGGGTGGCATGGACACTCCTGACAACTGGGCGGCGAAGGCAGAGGTGAGGGATGAAGAGGCAAGTCAGGCAGGTCTTGGTCCTTTACGCGTTGCTCACCATTTCGGCGCACCTTGTCGCCGGGGAAGGCCACGGCCTCATTGAGGTCATCGTCAAGACGCGCCACCCCCTGCGCGCGCTGGGCAAAACCGCCGGGGGCAGCATTAGCACCGGCTTGGCGGCTTTGGACCACCTCTGCCAGGTGCATCGGGTTGAGAGCGTCCATGCCACCTTTGTCCGCCCCGCAAGACCGCGTCATCCCGAATTGCGCCACTCCGTCGGCTTGGATCGCATCTACAAGGTGCGTCTTCCTGCCTCCGAAGCGGAAACGTTTGTCGCCGCACTGGGGAACGATCCGGAGGTGGAGTATGCGCATGTCAATCATGCCTTTTTCCTCCACTACGTGCCAAATGACCCCTTGTTCCCCTCCCAGTGGGCGCTCCATCGGATACAGGCGAGCGCCGCATGGGAGGTGACCGCTGGTTCTAAGAACGTTGTGGTGGGCGTCATTGACACCGGTATCGATTACCGGCACGAGGACCTGGCAACAAACATCTGGATTAACCCCGGCGAGGATCTCAACGGCAACGGCGCGGTCGACTCCACCGATCTTAACGGAATAGACGACGACGGCAATGGCTTTGTCGACGACGTGCAGGGGTGGGACTTTACCGATGCGCCGTATTTCGCCGACGGCGGGGACTATCTGGTGCGCGACAACGACCCGGCCGACGAGCACGGGCATGGCACTGCAGTGGCAGGGATTATTGCCGCCGTCGCCGACAATGGGGTGGGCATCGCCGGTCTGGCATTCGGCTGTCGACTCATGAATCTGCGCGCCGGGACAAGTCGCGGCCTACTGGAAGAAGACGACGTGGCCTCAGCGCTGGCCTATGCAGCCGAAAACGGTGCGCAGGTGGTGAACATGAGCTTTGGCGACGTCGTGTGTACGCCTCTCCTTCGCGACGCCGTCGCGTACGCGCATGCCTGCGGGGTGCTGCTGGTCGCCTCCGCCGGCAATAGCGCCAGTAGCGAGGTTCACTACCCTTCGGGCTTCGACGAGGTGCTGGCCGTCGGGGCTACCGACTCCACCGACTACTTAGCCGGCTTTTCCAACTATGGTGCCACTCTTGATCTTGTGGCGCCTGGATCCGGCATTCTCACCACCGACATCAAGGGCGGGTACATGAGGTTCAGCGGCACCTCCGCCGCTGCGCCTTTCGTGAGCGCCTTAGCCGCCTTGATCCTCACGCAGCATCCAGACTATGCAAACGACAACGTCCGGGGAACTCTCCTTGCGACTGCCGACGACTTGGGCAGCGCGGGGTGGGACCGCTACTATGGCGCAGGCAGGATCAATGCAAACGCTGCCCTCCATAGTCCCAACTTTGCCGTGGCCCGCATTGCGTGGCCGCGGTTGAACCAAGGGATTGCTGGGGGGAGCGTGCCGGTCATCGGCACGGCAGCAGGGGTGTACATGCGCGCGTACGAGCTCTCGTATGGCGCAGGAGTCGATCCCAATGCCTGGCAACCCCTCGTGCGGGTGCAGAACCGGCAAGTCATCGATGACACGCTGGGCGTGTGGGACGTCACCGCGCTGCCGGATACGCAGTACACCTTGTGTCTGGCGGTAGAAAACGCCGACGGCGGCGTGGTGTCGCAGTCGGTGCAAGTATTTGTCGACCGCACCCCACCGCGCATCAGCCAGCTCGCGCAGACTCCGATGCTTGAAGAGGACTATTTTGCCACGCTCCTCTCTTTCGCCACGGACGACCTTTGCGATGCAGCTGTGCAGTACTTGACTCCCGGCGGCCAATGGCAGGAAGTGCGCCTCGCCTACCAGACCGCTGCGCACCGCATTCTGTTGACCCCCAAAATGCTGCCTGGGGAGAGGCGCTTTCGCATCGCCGCGACCAACCGGGCGCAGCTCACCACTATCGACGACAATGCCGGTCAACTCTACTCTTTAACCTTGCCTACGACGCCGGTTTCCTCGCTGGACATGGTGTTCCTGCCGCTGTCACTCCCGCCGGCCTATCTGCTGGCCCAGGCGTACGATTTCGATGCTGACGGCAAAGAGGAACTTGTCGGCTGCCAGTATCAGAATGGCAGTTCTTTCGGGCCGCTGGTGGTCTGGCAAAACAGGGAAGGCTCGCTTGTTCCCGTCTGGGAAAGTCGCGAGCCGGCTATCCCGCGCAGCATCGGCGACGTCGACGGCGACGGCCTTGTGGAAATCCTTGCTGGCTATGGCGGCACCTCCGTGCTCTTTGAGCAGACCGCGCCGCACGCGGTAAACTTTCAGGCGGTATGGCGCAACAGCAGCAATGTCTGGGGGGCGCGCATCGCCGACGTGGATGGCGATGGTCGCCCCGAGCTCATCGTGCGCGTGGACGCCACCTACCAGGTGTGGCGTGCCTTCCCGGGCCCTTCCTTTGCTCTGCTCGATTCCCTGCCCAATCGCACACCCTTCACCAACATCACGGGCGTGCCCCACGTGGAGGTGCAGGACTTTGACGGCGACGGGCTCATGGAGATCCTCATCGGCGACTATGACGGCGACGTGTTCATTTACGAGCGCACAGAAAACGGCCGCTTCCAGATGACGTGGTCAGAGCACCTGCCGCTCATGGACGCTATTGACTTCTTGAGCAGCGGCGACTATGACGGTGACGGGCGCCCGGAATTCGTGGCCGGCTGCCACTCCGACCCCAGTCTGGACGCCGAGCACGAGTACGACGCCCGGCACTGGCTCTATCGGGTGTACAAAGCCTCAGGCAACGACCGCTACTCGCCCCAGGCCGAGCTGCGCTTCTTCGGCTTTGCCTCACCAAAGGATTTTGACGCCGGGGTCTCCTCCGGAGACATCGACAACGACGGGCGCGACGAGGTGCTGATCAACGTCTTCCCGGACTTTTACGTGCTCAAGTTCATGCCAGAAGCAGGCGAGTATCGGCCGGTTTGGCACTATCGTCCGAACCGGAGCAATGTGGCCCCTGTGGCCGACACGGACGGGGACGGCGTGCGCGAGCTCTATTTCAACGACGGCAGTGGCATTATCGCGCATCAATATCTGCCCACCGGGGGACGCCCCCCACGGCCAAAGACGGTCGATGCCTTCCCGCTGGACACTTCGCGCGTCGTCCTCACCTGGAATCCGGTCGAGCAGGCCGACGGATATTGGGTCAAATACGGCACGCATCCGGATAGCTTGCGGCAAAGCATTTGGACAACTGCTCCCCCATGCTCTCTGCGCGGCCTTCAACAGGACCAGACGTATTGGCTCGCCGTGAGTGCGGTGGACTCAAGCCGCCAGTTGCCCGAGAGCCTACCATCGCGGCTGGTGACCGCCAAGCCGAATCGCCCCCCGTGGCTGGTTGCCGCCACGGCGTTGGGCGAAACAAGTGCGCGCCTGCGCTTCAGCGAGCCTATGAATGACTCTGTCAAGGACCCCTCCTGCTACGTCCTTTCTCCCGCCAGGAGGGTGCATTCCGTGCTCCACGACCGCTCTGGACAAGAAGTGATTCTGACCCTTGCGGAACGCTTGCGCAATGGCGAGGCGGTCACCGTGCAAGTCCGGGGTGTCTCGGACTGCGACCGCACCCCTATTGACACGACGCGCAGCAGTGCCACCTTCAGCTTCGGTAGTGCGCCGGAGCCGCCTTACCTCACCGGGTTGTCGTTGAGCGGGCGCGCGCAGGTCGTCCTCACCTTCAGCCAGCCCTTGGAGAGGACGAGCGCAGAAACGGTGAGCAACTACCGGATCGAACCGGAGGTGCGCATCGTCAGCAGCACTCTTGACCCCAAAGACCCTCGGCGGGTGATGCTTGAGGTCGGACATCTTGCCCCCCTGGGGGGCCCCAACGCGCACCACATCCTCTACGTGAGCGGAGTGAAGTCGCAGGAGGGAATTGCGGTGGTACCCGGCCGCGGCGACCGGCTGGCGCTCCGCTTGGTCCGGCCGGACCTGTCGCAGGTGTTCACCTACCCGAATCCTTTCCTTCTCCACAGCGGTACGGGGCATGTCACCTTCGCCAACCTGACGGAAAAGGCCACCATCTCCATTATGACGGTGGAAGGGCAGGTGGTTCGCGTTCTCGAAGAGAGAGACGGCAACGGCGGCATGTTTTGGGACGGCAGGGACGGCAGTGGCCAGCTTGTTGGCTCTGGCGTCTACCTGTACATGATAAGCAACGACAAAGAGCGCGTGATGGGCAAGCTGGCGGTGGTGCGGTAGGTGGAGACAGCGGATGGCGTCGAAGCAGGGTGCTGGGATCGTGGTCGGCCTCACCGGCGGAATTGGCAGCGGCAAGTCTGCAGTTGCGCGCCTGCTCTCGCGCTACGGCCTGCCCATTATCGACGCCGACGCGGTGGGGCACGAGGTCACCTCCTCGGACCCTACGGTGCAGGCGGCCCTCAGGGATGCCTTTGGGGAGCAAATCTTCGCTCCCGGTGGGGGGCTGCGCAGGGAGCAGTTGGCGGCCATCGTCTTCGCGGATCCGCAGGCCCGGCAGCGGCTGAACGCCATCGTGCATCCACCCATGCGCCAGCGCATTGACGCACAGGTTGCTGCCTGTCTTGCGGAGGGACACCCCATCGTCGTGGTGGACGCAGCGCTGCTTGGCGAGGCAGACTTGGTGAGCCACATGGACTATCTTGTGGTGGTTTACGCGCCGCTCAAAGAACGCGTGGAGCGCATTCGCCGGCGCAACGGCCTGGGCGAGGAAGAGGTGCGCGCGCGCATAGCCGCGCAGATGCCGTTGGAGGAGAAAGTGCGACTGGCCGATTACGTCGTCGAAAACACCGGCTCGCTCTTTGCCCTGCGCGCACAGGTCCGCGCCCTCTATTCCTGGCTGCAGGCCCGCCTACGGGAAAGGGGTCGTAACGTCTGAACAGGGCCCGCCACAGTAGCCGGAGATTGCCAAGAGGAGGATCATTCTCCGTTAGGGGGCGCAATGAGGGGAAAGCCGGCGGTTCCTTGTTGCGTGGCATTTGCCATAGGGGTAGCGGTGTCCCGCTACTTGCTGCAGGATTGCGTCTCTGCCCAAACGGCGTGGGCAGCGCTGGGGTGCTGCCTGGTGGCAGTGGGGATTGCCGCCCTACTGGTGCGCCGGGTTGAGGTCACCGGCGCCCTGTTGGTCTTCAGCATGATGGTGGCTGGAGCGCTCCGCTATTTGCTCGCAGCGGGGGTAACCGATGACCCTAAGCACATTATCCACTTCACTGGTCTACCGTTTCCCGTGCGTCTGCGCGGTATGGTCGCTTCTGCGCCAGACCAGCGCGAGGGGCGTGTACTGGTGACGCTGCAAGCGAGCACACTTGTGGTCTTGGGCGGCGAGGTGCCAGCGCACGGCAAGGTACTCCTCTCCGTGCAGGGCGGGCCAAGCCCCCTCCGCTACGGCGACTCCCTGGAGGTTGAGGGCACGCTGCGCCTGCCCCGGAACAGACGCAACCCTGGCGAGTTTGACTACCGCGAATACCTGCGGGCGCGCGGCGTACATGCGGTTCTTGCCTGCAGGGATGCCAAGAACATTCGCTACCTGAGCGGAGGGCACGGCGCGTGGCTTCTGCGCAAAGTGGTCTACCCGGTACGCGAGCACATGACCTCCGTGGTGGATCGTTCTCTGGCGGGCGATGAGGCGGCCTTTCTCAAAGGTTTGCTCGTCGGCGAAAGGGGAGAGATTAGGCCTGAGGTACGTCAGGCCTTTGCCAACACCGGCGTCGTGCACGTGCTGGCGGTGAGCGGGTTGCACGTGGGATATGTGGTGCTCATTGCCGCGTCGATCTGCGGGGTGCTCCGCCTACCGGCGGGCGGGAGGCTGCTTGCCATTTGCGCAGTGCTGGCCCTGTATGTGCTGGTCACTGAGGCCCGTCCCCCGGTCGTGCGAGCCTCCATCATGGCGGTGTTGCTCCTCAGCGGCACGGCCTTTCGACGGGTGGGCAATGTCTGGAACTCGCTGGCAGTCGCAGGACTGGTGGTGCTGCTCATCAACCCCTTCGAGCTCTTCCAAGCGGGCTGCCAACTGTCGTTTGCTGCAGTGGGCTCTATTCTCGGCCTCTATCGCTGGCTGCAGCGTGCCTTTCGCGGCCTGTTGCTGAGCGCGGTGGAGAAGGACAGCTTTTGGGGAACCTCAGTGCTCCCTCTGTTCTTTGTCTCATTGGCCGCACAGCTTGGCACTCTCCCGTTGACTGCCTACTATTTCGGGCGTGTGCCGCTGTTGTCCATCGTCGCCAATCTGCTGGTGGTGCCTACGGTGGGTGTCATCGTGCCGTTGGGCTACACCACGGCACTGCTCGCTCCGCTGTGCTGGCCACTGGCGAAGTTCTACGCCGCGACCAATTGGCTTTTGCTCAGGTGCCTGATCCACGGCGTCGAGTGGGTGGGGAGTCTGCCGTTTGCCTATGTTGCCTATCCCAGGCCGCGGCTCATGCACGCAGTGGCTTACTACGGTCTGCTGGTTTGTTTTCTGCACGTGCGCGAAGCCCGCTGGCGAGCGCGCACCTTGATTTTCGTCCTCGCCTTGGCGTGCCTCGCCGTGTGGGCGGATGCCTGGAGGCCACGCGGAAGACTTGAGGTCACTCTGCTCGACGTGGGACAGGGCGATGCGGTATTTCTCCGCTTCCCCAACGGCAAATGCCTGTTGGTGGACGCCGGCCCGGCAGACTCAACCTACGACGCTGGCCGGCAGGTGGTGGAACCGTTCCTGCGCCATGAGGGCGTGCGTCGGCTGGACGGCATCGTGGTCACGCACCCGCACAGTGACCACTATGGAGGTGTCGCGCACCTGCTGCGCCAATTCCCCGTGGGACTGCTCTTTGAGCCTGGCCAGGAGCAACAGGAGCCTTTGTACCAGGAGCTTCTCAGAGTGGCCGACAGTGTCGGGGTCCGGCGGCAGATCATACGGGCCGGTGACGAACTGACCGGGTGGGAGCCGGCGCAGATCTTCGTGCTTCACCCTTCTGAGGCCTTTGTGCGGAATAGCGGGCCAGCGCCGTTCGGCCTCAACAACTGCTCTCTGGTGCTGCTGGTGACGTTTGGAAAGACACGCCTGCTGCTGACCGGAGATGCGGAAACGCCGGCCGAAGAGGCCATGTTGCGCTTTGGCCCGCTGCTGAGGAGTCAGGTCCTCAAAGTGGCCCACCACGGAAGCGGAGGGGCCTCGGGGGAGCGGTTCCTTGCAGCGGTGGCGCCGGAGCTTGCCCTCATCTCGGTGGGGGCACGGAACCCGCATCATCACCCCTCCCCTGCCACGCTGGCGCGCATCAAGAAGCAGGGGGCCCACATTTGGCGAACGGACCATTACGCGGCCGCCGTCTTGCGCAGCGACGCTCAGCATTGGGAGCTTGTCCGGTGGAGACGGAAGCTGCCGCCGCTGCCGGAACTTTTGGCCTGGTAGTTTCTGAGTTGTGAACCACAGTTCGGAGCACACGATGAGAAGGACGAAAATCTGCTGCACCATAGGCCCTGCAAGCGCGTGCCAGAAAACCATCGAAGACCTCATCCGGGCGGGAATGGATGTGGCGCGCCTCAACTTCTCCCACGGGACGCACGAGCAGCACGCCGAGGCCATCGCCATGATCCGCAGCGCTTCGCAACGATTGGGCGCGCCGGTGGCGATCATGCAGGATCTGCAAGGGCCCAAATTGCGCATTGGGCCGGTGGCAGGCGGCTCGTTGACCCTGCATCGTGGGCAGGAGGTCACCATCCTTGCCCAAGAGGCAGAGGCAGGCCCAGGCGTTCTGACCACCTCCTATCAGCACCTGCCCAAGGACGTGCGTCCAGGAGACAAGATTCTGATCGACGACGGCCTCATCCAGCTGAAGGTGCTGGCGACCACCGATGGGTCGGTGACCTGCAAAGTCGTTGAGGGCGGGACGCTCACCAGCTACAAAGGGATTAATCTACCGGGAGTGGATGTCTCCTCCCCGGCGCTGACGGAAAAGGACAGGAAAGACCTCTTATTCGGCCTCGCGCAAGGGGTCGATTTTGTGGCCGTCTCTTTTGTGCGGCGGGCCGCCGACGTTGCAGCAGTGCGGGAGCTCATCGCTGCGCAGGAGGCGCCGGTGCGTGTGATTGCCAAGATCGAGAAGCCGGAGGCACTCGAGGACCTGGATGCCATCCTGCGCATCGCCGATGGGGTGATCGTGGCCCGCGGCGACTTGGGCGTGGAACTGCCGTTGGAAAGGGTGCCGGTTGTACAGCAGCAGATTGTCCACCGCTGCCGGCAGAAAGGGGTGCCCTGCATCGTCGCCACCCAGATGCTGGAGTCCATGCGCACGCAGCCGCGTCCCACCCGGGCAGAGGTCACCGATGTGGCAAATGCCATCCAGGAAGGGGCGGATGCGGTTATGCTCACTGCCGAGACTGCTACCGGCGAGCGCCCGGTGCAGGTGACGAGAATGCTGGCACGCATCATTCGTGCGGTGGAAGGGGAGGAGCGCTACTTGCGCACCGAGGCGCCGCCGCGCCCTGTCGCGACCCCCACCGTTGCCGATGCAGTTGCCGACTCGGCGTGCCGGGCGGCCGCAGACCTGAAAGCGAGGGCCATTGTGACGCTCACCCAGTCTGGCTACACCGCATGCATGATCGCCAAGTACCGGCCGGAGGCGCCGATTATCGCCTTCACCCCGCATGAGGCGGTGCAGCGACAGATGCAGCTTGTCTGGGGTGTGCGTCCCCGCCTGCTCCAGTTTAGCGATGATTTGCAGGACCTCCTGGAAAGAATTGATGCGCACATGCTCGCCGCCCGCCTCGCCTCCTCAGGCGACCTGCTGGTGGTGGTAATGGGCTTCCCCATCCCCAGACGCGGCACGACCAACCTGATGACCGTCCACCAGGTGCGTGGCTGAGTCTGCCGAGCCTCCACCGCTCGGGTGCGATAGACCCCGACACAGCCCTTGGCTCACGGGGCCAAATGGCGCTTGCTTTTCTGCAGGGGCATTTATACATTTTTTGCCCGTGTAGAATCAGAGAAAAGGATGAGAGAGCCTTCATGAAGCCACTCTTCGTGCGTATACGGCAGTATTTCCAGAAGCCTTCGCGGCGGTGGCGCGTCTACGTGCTGTTGGCAGTGGTGCTCTACTTTGTCGCCATCAACCAGGTGATCCGCGTCCGGCCTGACCACGCCTTTGTGGCCTTGCTCATGTTGGCGACTCTCCTTGGCAAGGAGAAAGGCAAGCGCTTCCTCATCGACTGGAGCCCATTCATCGTCTTCTGGACCGCTTACGACATGATGCGGGGCATCGCCGATTCAGTGCGCGGGGTCATCAACGTGGCGCTCCCCTACCGAGTGGAGCTGGCACTCTTCGGCCCACTGTTTGGCGGGCAAATTCCCTGTTTCTTCTTCCAACACTGGCAACAGACGTTGGGCGCTTCGCCCCTGCGCCAGCTCTTAGATGCTTCGGGGGGCCTGTTCTATACGCTCCACTTCGGCCTACCCATCGTCTTGGGCTGGTACTTCTGGCACACAAGGGACGATCGTCGGCTTTTCTACACCTTTGTTGCCACCTTGACGCTGTTGAATTTCTCCGCGCTGGCCACCTTCATGGTCTATCCTGCGGCTCCTCCCTGGTACGTGTATGCCCACGGCTTTGGCCAGCCGGCCAAGACCTCTTTCTGGGGCATGGGCGCAGGGGGCCTTCTCAACGTGGACCGCATGATCGGGACCAAGTTCTTCACCACCCTGTGGGGGGGATTCAATCCCAACCATTTTGCAGCCATCCCGTCCCTGCACGGAGCGTACCCGGTGGTAATCGCCCTGTTCGTCCGCAAGGGTCTGCGCTGGCCGGTGCCCCTTGTGGCGTTGTACCCTCTGTGCGTGTGGTTCTCTGCCGTGTACCTTAACCAGCACTACATTATCGATCTCCTGATTGGCACCGGCTATGTGGTGGTTGCTTACGCGGTGGTTTCACGGGTGCTTATGCCGCGAGTGATCGACCCCCTGCTGGCACGCCATGCCCGAAGGTCAGCCGTGCCGGTGACCGCAGACGCGAACTGAATTGAGGCGAGCGGATAACCTATGATGAGAGCGCGTATTGCCGGCACAGGAATGTGCGTTCCTGAGCGCGTAGTAACCAATTTCGATTTGGAAAAGCTGATGGATACCAGCGACGCGTGGATTCGGGAACGCACCGGCATTGTGGAGCGGCGGTTCGTTGAGCCAGGCATCGGCTCTGCCGACCTGGGGTTGGGCGCGAGCCTGATGGCCCTGGAAGATGCCGGCAAGAGGCCAGAAGATATCGACCTTATCATCTTTGCCACGCTGAGCCCGGAGTACCCATTTCCTGGTTCCGGCTGTCTGCTGCAGGCCAAGCTGGGCCTCACGGGCATCGGTGCCCTTGACGTCCGCAATCAGTGCAGTGGCTTCATCTACGCCCTGTCCATTGCCGACCAGTACGTTCGCACCGGCATGTATCGCTGTGTGCTGGTCGTCGGAGCAGAGGTGCAGTCAATTGGACTTAACCTCAGCACTGCGGGGAGGGACACGGCGGTGCTGTTTGGCGACGGAGCTGGTGCAGTGGTGGTTACCCCCAGCGCAGACGGCTCTGGGATCCTCTCCACGCACCTCCATGCCGACGGTCGTTACGCCAAAGAGCTGTGGATGGAGCACCCCGGCTGCCTACGCAGTCCGCGTTTAACGCCGGAGATGCTCACCGATGGCAGCCTGGACCCCAAGATGAACGGCAGGGCCGTGTTCAAGCACGCCGTGACCCGCTTCTGCGAGGCCATCGAGGAGGCGCTGCAGGCCAACGAGCTCACCGTCGAGCAAGTGGCCCTCATCATTCCCCACCAGGCAAATCTGCGCATCACCGAAGCGGTGGCCGAGCGCTTCGGGGGGATGGACAAGGTCTACTCCAACATTCACAAGTACGGGAACACAACAGCAGCCTCCATTCCCATCGCCTTGCACGAAGCGGTGAAAGAGGGTCGCGTACGGAAGGGCGACTACGTCGTGCTGGTGGCGTTCGGCTCGGGATTCACCTGGGCCTCGGCGGTGATGAAGTGGTAGGATGGACTTCTGCCTGGAGGTGAAGAGTCACTCATGCCAAGAGGCAGCAAGAATCGTTTGGCGATCCTTGTGGGCGGTGGCCCGGCGCCGGGCATCAACGGCGTCATCAGCGCCGCCACCATTGAGGCGCGCAAATCGGACATCGAGGTGTTGGGCATCATGGACGGCTTCAAATGGCTCGTCGGCGACAACCTCGATGACCTCCGCCAAAACGTGCGGGAGCTGCACATGCGGGACGTATCACGCATTCACTTCACGGGCGGCTCCATCTTGCGCACCTCACGGGTCAACCCGACCAAAGATGAGCACACGCTGCGCAACTGCCTGCGCGCCTTCCGCCATTTGGGTGTCAACTATGTCATCACCATCGGCGGGGACGACACCATCTACGCCGCGAGTAAGCTGGCCGCGGCAGCCAAGGGCAAGATCAAGTTCGCGCACGTGCCCAAGACCATCGACAACGACTTGCCGCTGCCCGACAATCTGCCCACCTTCGGCTTCCAGACTGCCCGGCACTTAGGTGCCGAGTTGGTGAAGAATCTCATGGAGGACTCGCGCACCACCAACCGCTGGTACCTCATCGTCGCCATGGGGCGGAAGGCTGGTCACTTGGCGCTGGGCATGGCCAAGGCAGCGGGGGCCACCTTGGCGATCATCGCCGAGGAGTTCAAGCCAGGTCCTATCACCGTGCAGACCGTGTGCGACGTGCTGGAAGGAGCCATCCTCAAGCGGCGGGCCATGGGCCATGAGCATGGCGTGGCAGTAATCGCCGAGGGGCTGGCCGAGCGATTCACGCCCGCCGAGCTCAAAGCCATCCCAGGAGTGGTCATTGACTATGACCCCTACGGGAATATCCGGCTGGCTGAGGTGGAATTGGGGAAAATTCTCAAGCTGCAGCTCGAAAACCGCTTTGCCGCCCGCCAAGACAAGATAGAGATCGTCGAAATCAACATCGGCTATGTGCTCCGCTGCGCCGATCCCATCCCCTTCGACTGCGAGTACGTGCGCGACCTCGGCTACAGCGCAGTGCGCTACCTGCTGAGCACGCGACCCGAGCACCGCGACAGCGCCCTGATTTGCGTGAATGGCGGCAAACTGCTGCCTGTACGATTCGAGGACGTGCTGGACCCGGCCACGGGCAAGACGCGTTTACGTCTGGTGGACGTGACCACCGAGTCCTATCAGGTGGCGCTCGAATACATGGTGCGCTTGCGCCAGCGCGACTTGGCAGACGCGAAGTTCTTGGCAGAAATGGCCAAGATAGCACGGGAGGACCCCGAGCACCTCCGTCAACGTTTGGCGCACATCGCCCTCCCTTGACACAGCCGGCACAGGCAGCGCAGCAGCGGGGAATTTTCTGGTTGTTTTTCCTGCGAGAAAGGCGTATATTTTAGGCCATCGCTGGTAAGGAGTTATGGCAATCGAGGACAACGTCCGCCAGGTTCGGGAGCGCATCGCTGCGGCGTGCGCCCGGGCCGGTCGCGACCCGCGCGAAGTGGAAATCGTGGCGGTGAGCAAGACCGTGGACGTGGACCGCATTCGTGAGGCGATCGCCGCAGGCATCCGCATTATCGGGGAGAACAGAGTGCAAGAGGCCTGGCCCAAGGTACAGGCCATTGGCAGAGGGGTGGCGTGGCACATGGTGGGGCACTTGCAGACTAACAAGGTCAAACGTGCCCTGGAGTGCTTCGACCTGATCCAGTCGGTGGACAGTCTGCATCTGGCCGAAGAAATCAGTCGCCGCGCCACTGCCTGTGGGCGTCGGGTGGAGGTCTTTGTCGAGGTTAACACCTCTGGGGAACCGTCAAAGTTTGGCGTCCCCCCTGAGCAGGCACCGGACCTGGTGACGCGCATTGCTCGCCTGCCTGGCGTGCGCGTCCTGGGGCTGATGACCGTCGGTGCCTTCCTCCCTGACCCAGAGCTCGTCCGCCCCTGCTTCGTCACCCTGCGCCAACTGAAAGAGGAAATAGATCGCCTGGGGGTCGACAACGTGCAGCTCCAACATCTCTCCATGGGCATGACTGACGATTTTGAAGTGGCGGTCGAAGAAGGAGCAACATTGGTGCGCATCGGTAGGGCGATTTTCGGCCCACGCCAGGCGGGGGCTCAAGTGCTGCGCAACGCCAACTGACCGGAGGGTGCGACGGTGAGACTGACGCCACTGGACATACGCAAGCAGGAGTTTCGACGCGCCGTGCGCGGCTTCGACGTCGATGAAGTGGAGACCTTCCTCGACATGGTGGCCGAACAGTTCGAAACCCTGCTCCGTGAACGCAATACGCTCAACGAAGAGGTTCTCAAGCTCCGCACCCAACTG
This sequence comes from Calditrichota bacterium, assembly GCA_014359355.1. Taxonomy (NCBI): domain Bacteria; kingdom Pseudomonadati; phylum Calditrichota; species Calditrichota bacterium. The sequence continues at coordinate 13,739 of JACIZP010000174.1, forward strand.
CGGGACTACCAGCAGGTAGAGAAGACCCTGCAGGAGACGTTGATGAACGCCCAGCAGAACATCAACGAGTCCCGTGAGTCCTCCCGACGGGAGGCGGAGCTCATCGTGCGGGAGGCGGAGCTACGCGCCGAGGAGATCATCGAGGATGCTCGCAATCAGCTGCAACAACTGAAAAGCGAGCTCCTGCTGCTGCGCGCGGAAAAGGCCTCCTTCGTGAAACGGCTGAAGCAGCTCCTCCAGTCACAAGTGGAGCTCCTCGAGGTGTTGGGCAGTGACGACCTCGATCTTGGCCGCTTCAGGAGCGCGCAGCACCAGGAGGAACAAGAGACCCAAGGGGAAGAAGAGGCGGAAAAAAGCGAGCCGCGCATCGTCGGCTTGGATGAAGAGCCGGCAGCATCACCTGCTTCAGGAACAGAGCGCGCCGCCCCGGAAAAACCCTCTGCGCCACCTCCTGGGCGCCTGAGCGATGAGTTCATCATCTGAACCGCAGGGTAACAGGCACAGAGCAACAGGGAGAATGCGGGATGAACAGTGTGAGGTGGGTTGGTGTGGTGGCCGTGCTCAGCGCGGCTATGGGGTGCGCACACTGGACGGCGGTGTCCAAGGATGAGGTGAGGCCGAAAGAGACGGTGCAGCTCTCCCTCAGGTCCGGCACCGTGGTCCAGGGAGAGGTCCTTGCGGCAGACGCCACGCACCTGATTGTGCAGGGCGATGACGGTCGGGCATTTCGAGTGGCTACTCAGGACATCACCAGCCTCAAGCGCAGGCCTCCGGTTTGCGACGACAACGGCATGCCCATCTCCGAGCGGGAGATTGCCGCAGTTAAAGGGCATCGCCAACTTTTCTTGTACACCTTCGGCGGAACCGCCCTTAGCTGTGGAGTGAGCTTTTACCTGGGCTCGATGCTACAGCGTGGCTTGCAGGAAGACCAGACCGATAACACGCTGCGCATCGCTACCACTGCCGTGGGCACAGCTGTCGGCGCCCTCTATTTTGCCCTGAGGGGGGACAAGAAGGACCGCCAATACGCCATCCAGCAGATCAATGCTGAGCGGCTGCGTGCCTCGGAAGAGGAGCTGAACGCGGAGAGGGCGCGCAAGGCTCAGGTGGAGGCCGAATTAGAGAGGCTGCGCCGCGAGCAGGAGGCTCAGGAACGCGAGATTGAGGCGCTGCGCAAGCAGATAGAGGCACAACAGCAAGGAAAGCAGAAACCGCCACGCTGAGAAGAGGTATCGCGGCAATGCAGGGACTACGTCAACAGCTTGAAGAAACTACTGCCTTCATCCGCAAGCACACCCAGATGCAACCGGAGGTGGGGATCATCCTTGGCACCGGGCTTGGGGCCCTTGCTGACGAAATAGAAAAGGAAGCCGTGCTTCCTTACGAGGAGATCCCCCACTTTGCCCGCTCCACGGTGGAATTCCACGCGGGCAAGCTACTCTTCGGTAAGCTGGGCGGCAAGAGGGTGATGGCCATGCAGGGCCGCTTCCACTACTACGAAGGGTACACGATGAAGCAGATCACCTATCCGGTGCGCCTCATGAAGCACCTTGGGGCACACACGCTGGTGGTCTCTTCAGCAAGCGGCTGCCTCAATCCGCTCTTCCGCCCTGGCCAGATCGTGATCATCACCGACCACATCAACCTCCTCGGGGATAACCCCCTCATCGGCGTCAACGATGACTCGCTGGGGCCGCGCTTTCCGGACATGTCCGAGCCCTACAGCCGGGCCCTCATCGCCTTGGCCGAGCAGGTGGCCATGGAGGAAAAGATCTGGGTGCAAAAGGGCGTATACGTGGCCATGACCGGTCCCTCGTTGGAGACGGCTGCCGAATACCGCTTCTTGCGTACCATCGGGGCAGACGTGGTGGGTATGTCCACCGTGCCAGAGGTGATAGTGGCCGTGCATGCGGGTATGCGGGTGCTGGGCCTGTCCGTCATCACCGACGCCTGCTTTGCCGACTGCCTGAAGCCGGCCGACATCAAGGAAATCTTGCATTTTGCAAAACAGGCCGAGCCCAGCCTGACGATTCTGATGCGCAAGGTCATCGAGAGAATGTGAATTGACGAGTGCCAACCACACTGAGTCGAAGTGAATGACTATGTATCGCGAGTTCTCGGGTCGGGTCGATTACCCTCAACTGGAAAGGGATGTGCTCAAGTTTTGGGAAGAGCAAAGAATCTTCCAGAAGAGCGTCGAGTCGCGGGACCCGGCCCACAAGTTCGTCTTTTATGAAGGTCCCCCTACCGCCAATGGGCGTCCTGGCATCCACCACGTCATCTCGCGCACGGTAAAGGATTTCGTCTGCCGCTGGCGGACCATGCAGGGCTATCGCGTGGAGCGGAAGGCGGGCTGGGATACGCACGGCTTGCCAGTGGAAATCGAGGTCGAAAAGAAGCTGGGCATCCAGCGCAAAGACCAGATCATCGCCTACGGCATCGAGCGCTTCAACGAGGAATGCCGCAAATCGGTCTTTGCCTACAAAGAAGACTGGGACGAAATGACTCGCCGCATCGGCTTCTGGGTCGACCTCGAGAACCCGTACATCACCTACACCAACGACTACATCGAGACGGTCTGGTGGATCTTGCACCAGTTTTGGAAGAAGGGCCTCCTCTACCAAGGGCACAAGATCCTCCCCTACTGTCCACGGTGCGAGACGCCGCTCTCCAGCCATGAGGTCTCGCAAGGGTATGAAGAGGTCGAGGATCCCTCCATCTACGTGAAGGTGCCGATTGTCGGCCAGGAAAACACCTTCTTCCTGGTGTGGACGACTACCCCATGGACCCTCCTCTCTAACGTCGCTCTGGCTCTGCATCCGGAGCTCTCCTACGTGAAGGTGTGGCACCAAGGAGCACACCTCGTGCTTGGCCTTGACCGCCTCTCGTGTCTCGACGGCGAGTACGAAATCGAAGAGAAGATGCGTGGGGAACAGTTGGCAGGCGTGAGCTACGAGCCGCTGTTCAGCTACCTCTCCCCGGAAAAGCGCGCCTATTACACCATTCTCGCCGACTTTGTGAGCACCGAGGAGGGAACGGGCATCGTCCACATTGCCCCGGCCTTCGGCGAGGAGGACTACCAGGTAGGCGAACAGTACGACCTGCCCATATTGCAGCCGGTGGACAGGAGCGGGTGCTTCACCGCGGAGATTCAGCCTTGGCAGGGCATGTTCGTCAAGGATGCCGACCCCCTCATTATCGACAACTTGCGCCAGCGGCAGCTCTTGTACAAGGCCGAGCGCATCAGACATAGCTACCCCTTCTGCTGGCGGTGTTCCTCGCCGCTGCTTTACTACGCGCGCAAGTCGTGGTACCTGCGCACCACCGCGTTCAGGGAAGCCTTGATCCGCAACAACCGGTCGATCAAGTGGTTCCCTCCTGAAGTGGGTGAGGGCCGCTTCGGCGAGTGGCTGGAAAACAACATCGATTGGGCCCTGTCACGGGACCGCTTCTGGGGCACACCGCTCAACATCTGGATCTGCGAAGGCTGCGGAGCCCAGGAGAGTGTCGGCAGCGTGGCCGAGCTCATGGAACGCGGCGGACTGCGAGAGGTCATCGACCTGCACCGCCCCTACATTGACCAAGTCAGCATTCCTTGCCCCTCTTGCGGCCAGTCCATGCGGCGCACCCCAGAGGTCCTCGACTGCTGGTTCGATTCCGGGGCAATGCCTTACGCCCAGTTCCACTACCCCTTTGAGAACGTGGCGGTTTTCGAGCAGAACTTCCCTGCTGACTTCATCGCCGAGGGCGTAGACCAGACCAGAGGGTGGTTCTACTCGCTGCTGGTGCTCAGCACTCTGCTCTTTGACAAGCCCGCCTACAAGAGCTGCGTATCCCTTGGGCTCATTCTGGACAAAGAAGGCCAGAAGATGTCCAAGAGCCGTGGCAATACGGTTGACCCGTTCGACCACCTGAACAAGGAGGGCGCCGATGCCTTGCGCTGGTACTTGCTCACGGCCAGCGCGCCATGGCTGCCGACCCGTTTTGATCCCGCCGGAGTCGTGGAAGCACAGAACAAGTTCTTAGACACGTTGGTCAACGTGTACAACTTTTTCGCCATGTACGCCAACGTTGATGGCTTTACCCTTAGCGGCGAACGTCTCCCGGTGGAAAAGCGCTCGCAGCTGGACCGCTGGCTGCTGTCGACGCTGCACAGCACCGTGCGCGTGGTCAACGACGATCTGGAGCACTATGAGCTGTCGCGAGCCGCGCGGCGCATCGGCGAATTCGTGATCGACGACCTATCCAACTGGTACGTACGACGCTCCCGCCGACGCTTTTGGAAGGCAGAAAACAACCAAGATAAGCTAGCCGCCTATCAAACGCTCTACGAGGCGCTCATCACCAGCGTGCGTCTGGCTGCGCCTTTCGTGCCTTTCATCACCGACGAGCTGTACCGCCGGCTGAAAGAGGGCAGTGGCGTCTCTTTGCCAGAAAGCGTCCACTTGGACGCCTATCCAAGGCCTGACCAACCTCCGTGCGACTTCTGCGATGAGCAGCTGGAAGAGCGCATGAACTTGGTGCGCCAGATTGTGCTCCTCGGGCGCGCGTTGCGCAACCAGGCCGGCGTGAAAGTGCGGCAACCTCTGGCCAGGCTGGTGGTGGTCGACCCTCACGACCGGCGGCGGGCCATGCTGGACGGCATGGAGAACCTGCTCTTGGAGGAGTTGAACATCAAACGGGTGGAGTTTGTGGCCGATTCTTCTGCCCTACACAGCCGTCGCGCCGAGCCGGTCTTCCGCGCTTTGGGGCCGAAATTTGGCAACAAGGTCAATGCGGTGGCCCAGGCCATCCGCTCGCTGGGTGAGGAGCAGATCAGCACACTGCTGGCGCGCGGGGTTCTGTCCCTGGCGGTGGACGGCATGGAAGTAACCGTCGCGCCCGAGGATGTGCAAGTGGTGATGCAACAGGCGCCGGGACTGGTAGTTGGCACCGAAGGCGAACTGACCGTCGCCTTGGATACCACTCTGAACGAGGACCTTGAATTGGAGGGCTTGGCGCGGGAGTTTGTCAACCGAGTTCAGAACACCCGTAAGGAGGCGCAGTTCGACGTTGTGGACCGCATCATCATCTCGTGTGACGCTCAGGGCAAGCTGGCCAAGGCCATTTCGCGCCTTTCCTCCTACATCCGCAACGAGACGCTGGCTAAAGAGATCGTCTTGCCGGAGGTCAGCGGCGAATACACGAAGAAATGGAACATTGGCGAGGACGTGGTTACCATCGGGGTAAGTCGCATCAGGGAACGGTAGCAAACGGTGGGGGTTCTGCACACACCACAACACCTGTGATGTGTACAGGTCGGAGGAGACAATGACCAAGAAGGAACTGGAGTATTTCAAGAAACTGATCCTGCAGAAGCGGGAGGAGCTCCTCAGGGAATTGGAGAGGCTGAAAGAGTCGGGGTTGAACTCGACGCTGAAAGAGGCTACCGGAGACCACTCCTCCTACTCCTTCCACATGGCCGACCAGGGCACCGATACCATGGAGCGGGAGAAGGCCTTCTTCCTTGCCTCACGGGAAGGGAATCTCCTCTACCACCTGGACAAGGCTCTGGAACGCATCGAGGACGGCACCTACGGAAAGTGCGTGCAGTGCGGCAAAGATATTGGTAAAGAGCGCCTCGAAGCGGTGCCCCACGTGCGCCTGTGCGTCGAGTGCAAGGCCAAGGAGGAGAAGCAGCGTCAATGACCCCAACTGAGGTACGATAGGTGATCGAACGGTTAAGAGTGCTCCGCTACGCCGCGCTCGTTCTGCTGGCCGATCAATTGACCAAAGTGCTGGCGCGCTATCTGCTGCCGCGCGACCACTCAGTACAAGTGGTGGGCGACTTGGTGCGCCTGACCTACGTGGAAAACCCAGGCATTGCCTTCGGCATCAGGGTGGGCCATGGACCGGTTTTCACCGTGCTGATCGCCGTGGCGAGCATCGCCGTGCTTGTCTACCTACTGCGCGCTCACGCGGTGAGCAACACCGAACGGGTCGCCTTGGCCATCACCTTTGGCGGGGCACTTGGCAACCTCACCGACAGAGTTCTCTTCGGCCGGGTTGTGGACTTTGTCGATGTGGATTTTCCGGATTTTCTGATGACCCGCTGGCCGGTCTTCAACCTCGCAGACGCCGCCGTCACCATTGGGGTCGTTATCCTCATCCTGATGATCTTGCTTGCCTCCGAGCATGGTGGCCACCGGCAGGCGAGCGAGCCACCCTCAACCTGAGCTTGTCCGCAAGTGGCACATGCCGCGCGAACATCACACTCTCGTGGTCCCGCAGGCGGATGAGCGCCGACGCTTAGACAACTTTCTTCGCCAGCATCTGCCCCACCTGACGCGCTCGCGCATTCAACGTCTGATCGATGACGGGCAGGTGCTTCTCAACGGCGCGCCCACCAAGCCTGGCCACCGCGTCCGGCCGGGTCAGGTGGTGGAGGTGACCGTCCCCGAACCCAAGAAGTTAGAGATCCTCCCCGAGCAAATCCCTTTAGACATCCTTTACGAGGACGAACATCTCCTGGTGCTGAACAAGCCGGCAGGCATGGTGGTCCACCCCGCCTTCGCCAACTATACGGGAACTTTGGTCAACGCCCTGTTGGCGCACTGCCAACAGCTTTCCGGGATTGGTGGCGTGCAGCGGCCAGGCATCGTCCACCGCCTGGACAGGGAGACATCGGGGGTCATGGTGGTAGCCAAGAGCGACGCGGCGCATGTGGCGCTGTCGCAGCAGTTTGCCGCACGCCAGGTGCGACGAGAGTACCGGGCAGTTGTCTGGGGACATTTCCGCTCGCCGACCGGCCGCGTGGAGACATTGCTAAGGCGCAGCCCCAAGAACCGCCTACGGATGACCGTCTCCAAACTCGGCAAGCTTGCCGTCACCAACTATGAGGTGCTGGAGGAATATCGCCTCCTCAGTCTGCTGCGCCTCAACCTGGGGACCGGCAGAACGCACCAGATTCGCGTGCACATGGCCTATATCGGCCATCCAGTCTTCGGCGATGCTACCTATGGCGGCAGAAGTAAGCGCTTGAGCGGCTTGAACCGCGAAAACCTCGCTTTCGCAGTGAAGCTCCTGAAGCAGTTCAACCGGCCCGCCCTCCACGCTCTCAGCCTTGGCTTCGTGCATCCGGTCCTGCGCCAGGAGATGTACTTTGAGGTCCCGCCCCCCGATGACTTTCAGCGCCTGCTTGCCGCGCTGAAAGAAGTCCCGACCAAATAGCCTTCGGAAAAAGCCCCCTACTGCATCGCGGTCCGAAGCAGGCGCACCACCTCGCCTTGCTCAGGAAAGCGACCGAGTTGCCTTTTTGAGAAAACCAGCTGGCCGTCCACTTCCACCTCGAACACGCCTCCGGTGGACTGGACGAGCTCTGCCTCTATGCCAAAATGCTGTGCTATTTCCTCCGCCAAACTGACGGCGCGCGCCCTGAAGCCTCACGTGGTGCAGTAGGTGATGCGAACGGTCACGGTTCTTCTCCGCAAGTTGTGGCGTTCTTGTCTTCTCCTGCAGGTCTCCTCTCCTGCTCCAGCAACAGATTGGCTGCCTCCTCCAGGTCATTGGCGACAAAGTCGGCAGTGACAGCGTACTCGCCGTCACGGCCGCCTGTGCCGGTGCGTACCAGAATGCTCCTGCATCCCGCGCGGCGAGCAGTCTCGATGTCGGCTGTGCGGTCGCCGATCACCACGCTGTGGCTCAGGTCCACATTGAGCTGCTCCTTGGCCAGGTGGAGAAGAGCCGTGCCTGGCTTGCGACAATCGCACTGCTCGGCCAGGCCATGAGGACAGAAGTAGACCTTGTCAACGCGCACCCCATGGGCATGGAGCAGCTTGAGCATGGCGCTGTTGACCCGGTAAAAGTCCTCAAGCGTGAAGTACCCGAGGCCGATTCCCCCCTGATTGGTCAGCACCACAAGCCGATAGCCCATGTCCTGGAGGCGCTTCAGACCTGCGGCTGCCCCGGGGAGCAATCGCACCTTGTCGGGCTCGTGCAGAAAGGGCACATCCTCCAAGATGGTGCCGTCGCGGTCGACGAACGCGGCTGGCGCCTGCTTCGGAGGCGGCCGGCGGATATACACGGCGCCTTCTCGTTCCACTGGCGCAGCCTGAGGCGCATTTGCTGCAGCCGCCCGCGCAATGATTTCCGTGCTCGACAGAGGGGTGGCCACCGGGATCAGGAGCACCCGCCCCCCGTAGCGTTCCACCACCTCGCTGGAGGTCAATTCCGTTGGCCGATAATCGCCTGCCTTGATGTACAGGTCCGGCCGCAAGAGCTCGATGTTCACCTTGTTGCGTCGTTCCGAGAAGATGAAGACCAGATCCACGCATTCCAGTGCAGCCACCACCTCCGCCCGCTGTTCGGCGGGGATAATGGGCCGCTGGGGCCCTTTGTATGCCCGCACGGACGCGTCGGAGTTCACCCCCACCACGAGCAGGTCGCAGGCCTGGCGCGCCTTTTCCAGGTAGTCCACATGGCCGGCGTGGAGGAGGTCGAAGGCCCCAGAGGTGAAGCCAACCCTCTTGCCTTCCGCGCGTGCGCGTGCGCACAGAGCGGCAACTTCCTCCCGGGGCTTGATCTTTTCACTGCGCGGACGCATGGGGCTCTCGGGCGCGCTACTTCCTGCTCCCCACCTGACTTGCAAATCGCACCAAGAGGGTCTTGATCTCGAAGGGAGCAAGCTTGGTGCTTACCGTGCGATCCGCAGCAGGCACCGCGGCGCCGATTTCCTCCAGAAGGTTCGTCTCAAATGCCTCGGCTACCCTCTCTTGGAATCGGACCTGCACCGGAGTTTCCCTGCCGAAGACCTCAAAGAGGCGGACAACGGTCCCCTGACCCCTCTCCGCTCGCTTGACTGCGGAAAGGATCACACCCCCACCGGCGTCGAGGTGTGCGAAAGAACCCTCTTTGCCAAGCCGGCCTGCGTGAGGCTGTGTGAGCACGACATGCAGAGGGTAGTTCAGCTCGTAGGCGCGTCGGTGTGTCTCCGCCTCCTGCCAACTCCCAGCATGAGGGAGAAGGCTATAGCTGAATTCGTGCTCACCCATGTCCGCGTTGGGGTCGGGGTTCTTCGGAGAGCGGAGCAAAGTGATGCGCATGACGTTCCCGCGGATGTCGTGACCATACTTGCAGTCGTTGAGTAGACTCACCCCATAGAGCCCCGATTCGTCCGTCAGGTCGACCCACTTTTGCGCGGGGACCTCGAACATCGCCTTTTCAGCAGACGTGACCGGCACGGTGGTGCGCTGGATCCAGCCGTAAGGGATCTCATACGTGGCAACACGGCCCTGAACAGCCACCGGGAAAGCGGCCTTGGCGAGCACGTGCGCCTCATGCCAATCCGCCCGCGTAGTAATATCGATGCGCGGCAGGCGGCGGTAGAGGCTGATGTCTTGCACAAAGCGCGAGCCTCTGAACGGACGAACCACGCGCAGCGTGGCCCGCAGCGGGCCCTGGGAAATGACCTCAAGCTCCACAGGCCGGTCCGCGCGCCACTCCTTGCCCGTGTAGCCGATGTTCCATGCATCGTACTCCGAGGGCAGATCTTCGAAGAACTGGAGCTGGTTGCCAGGCCCGGCCAGCACCTCGCGGCCGCTTGTTCGGTCAACTACTGAGGCGATGTTGCCGGTCTCTGCATCGAGCTTCACTTCCCAGGCTCGATTCTGCAGAACCCAGGGGAGCGTCTGAGGGGCATCTGCCCAGGCGCGTCGGACTGCCGGCCGCAGCCAGAAGACCTTGTAGCCCAGAGCCGGCACGCCGCTGACTTCGAACAGCAGCCCATCCATGTGGGGTTGTGTGGCATGGAGCACGCCCTTAGCATCCACCACTTCCCAGCTTTGCTCCAAGAGCTGTCCGGGTAGTCTCACCCAGGCCACGTCATTTCTCTCCCATGACAGCGGGTTGAAAACCACCAGGGGGATGCCCTTTCCGCGCGTGTCGATTTCGGCGCCGAGGGCCTGCAGCGCCCTCTCCAGCGCCGCACCGGCAAGGGCCTGGCAGGAGTCGTAGAGCGCGTGCGCATCTTTGTAAACCTCAGGAATGCTTGACCCTGGCAGGATGTCGTGGAACTGATTGAACAGCGTGCCCTGCCACGCTTGGCGCAGCTCCTGCTCCGGGTAGGGAATCGGGGCAAAGGAGGCGAACTTTTCTGCCGTCTCCAAGAGCACCTCCATCTGCCGATTTCTCTTTTTGATGGCGCCCTGGGTGGTGTAGGTGCCACGGTGCGTCTGGAGGTAGAGTTCGCTGCGCACGATGGGCAGGTCCGGCTTGGTCTCCGCCGCGCCGAAGAACGCTTCCGCAGAGGACTTGATCACCGTGGGATAGAGGCGCGTGTCGGCCATGTGGTCGAAGCGGGCGAGCATCTCTTTGGTGGGGCCGCCGCCGTGGTCGCCGACGCCATAGAGAACGAGCGCGTGGTTCACGCCCGTAGCCTGACGAAAGTCGAGGAGGGTGCGCAGGGTCCGCACCTCCTCCAACTCCTCGACGTAGCTGAGCGGCACCACTGTCAGGATGCGCGAGCCATCCGGTGACTCCCACCAGAAGAGTTGATGCTCAGGCGGAGTCGTGTCGTTCCACCACAGCTTGCTGGTGACGAAGTAGTCGATGCCGCTCTTCTTGTAGATTTGCGGCAAGGTCCACGCATAGCCGAAAGTGTCGGGTGTCCAGCCGACCCGCGGATCCACTCCCAACTTCTCTCGCAGATACTGTTTGCCAAGGAGGATCTGCCGCACGAGCGCCTCACCTGCAGGGAGGTTGCAGTCGGGTTCCACCCACATTCCGCCGACCACCAGCCATTGCCCCCGCCGCACCATCTCTTTGATGCCGGCGAGTATTTGCGGGTGAAACCGTTCCATCCACTGGTACGCCTGGGCCTGGCTCTGCGCATAGGTGAAGGTCGAGTCGGTCCTCATGAACTCCAGGGCCTGGCGGAAGGTCTGTTCGCAGACCTGCACCGTCTCCTGCCACCGCCACAGCCAGGCCATGTCGATGTGCGCGTTGCCGACGACGTGGATGGTGTCTTGCTTCATCGCCTGCCGCAGCGGCTCCGATTTCTCCATAAAGTCCTGCACCGCTGCCCGCCAACCGCCGGCATCGGCAGCTTGGAATGCGTCCACCAGACGCCTCCACAACTCGGCCTGGCCAAAGTCGGTCCCCGGAGCGTACAGCTCGCCGAAACGCAGGTCGTCGAGCAAAGCAGCGTAGTCCAGGGCAGTGAAATCGATGAAAACGCGCGGGGCTTGCTTGGCCTGGGCCAGGTCGATGGCAAGGCGCACCTCCTTGGCCGAGTCAAGTCTGGGAAGGGCGAATCGGGCCTCTGGCGGTCGCACCTGCGCCTGCCACAGCCCTTGCCGACGCGGGAAAGAAACCAGAGCCTGGTCATCGCAGCGAGCCGTCACCGCCTCCTGCGGGGCTGCCACCCTCAGGCAGAGGTCGTGGACAGCCAGCTCCTTCGGCAACCGCAGCCGTGCCTTGCCGTGCGTGCCGGACGGGGCTTGCGCGAACGAAAACAGCTCGGTGACTTCCACCCCTGCGAGCACAGGGGAAAGTGCATCTTGGCCAGTGAGCGAGAGCTCGCTCCTGGCCTTGCCCGTGCCCCAATCGAGCTTGGCCGTGAGGGCATGTCCCGCACTAGCAGCGCGCAGCACTTCCCGCAGCGGGACCGCCCATGAAATGGTGAACGGATCTCCGCGTAGCCCTTCGGTTCGCCGCGTCGGATACAGCTTGTCTGGGACCTGCAGCTCGCAGCGCAAGGCCGCCACTGGCGTCGTCCCATGGGGGCGAACTTGCGCCCGCACCGTGGTGATCAGCGAACCCGTCGTGGTCAATTGCGCATGGGGCGCCAGGGACAAGCGGGCCAAGTCGTACCGACTCGGCACGACGGCAGGCCGGTAGTCGGCAGGCAGTTCCGCCGCGTAACGTAGACCCTCAATTGCCTCGCCGTGCGGGCCGGTCACGCGCAGAGACAGGGCAAAGCCGCCGAGGTTGTTAAACACCTTGAACAGCACCTTATTCCACCCAGTGCCCAGCAGTTCGCGCACGGTGTCCTGGTCTGCGCGCCAGCCGCGAAGCACCAGATGCTCATGCACAACGTTGCCGTTGACCCTCACCGTGACCCCGTCGTCGCTGCCCACCAAGAGAGTGGCCTCGACCGGGCGAGGCACAAAGACGTAGACGTGGGCGTAGACCACCGAGCGCTCCGGCGGGGTTACCCCCAGGCGGATGAAGTTCAAGCGGCCCAATGCGTCCGTCTGAGCGAGGAACCAACTCTTCTCGCCTGCAACCTGGCCGAGTCGCGGCACGACATCCACCTCGCCTCCGAGATGGTCAGTGCCCAGCGGCTCGTGCTCCGGATCCACGCCAAAGGCCCCGACTACCAACCACTCGCGGACAAAAGTATCTTGCGCGGGAGCGGCTGCAGCAGTCACCGAAACGGCAATCGCCAGACCAAGGGTAAGCAAGCGCTTTTGCATTGCGGCACCCTCCGCACATTATCGTCAATGGCCAAGAACGAAAAAGGAGGTGCGGCACCCGGCCACATCCTCCTTGTGGGCGATACTGGACTTGAACCAGTGACCTCTGGTATGTGAGACCAGCGCTCTGACCAGCTGAGCTAATCGCCCATCACCGTCACAATAATAGCAAAACAGCAGGTGAAAATCAAGGGAAAAGATTTGCTCATGTGCGACTGCCCCCGGCCCACCGGCACATTGGCGGGTGTTTTTGCTAAACCGTCAAGGGGACGTGGAGAAAGCGAACTGGCCGGCATAACTCGGGATCGCACAACCGTTCGGCAGCCTCTTGCCAAAAAGGAGAGCACCTTCGCGAGGGACACAGAGCTGGGTTGCAGGTCCGCACAAAACTCTGAGGCTCTCCGCAGGTGCCAACGTACCCAAATCCCTCACAGATGAGTTGCGCGCTGCAGCTCGGCGGTTGCCTCTGCATGGGAATCGGAGCTCGGCAGCCCGCCAGGCACCAACGTCCTGGGGCGCGCAAGAAAATCGGGCCGAATTCTCTTGACGAGGGATGGAGACTCTTGGGTTCACAGAAGACCTCCACTGAAAAGATGTCCGGGTCTCTTCTCCAGGGACTTTGCCTTAGATCAATTCGACAGGCCGCTGGAGGGACCGGCCGCATCCCGCGCGTACCCATTGGGTTGGCGGCACGAAGCCCCAACCTTTGCTCCTCTTTTCCTTCGCTCGTCTTCGAGCGTGAGCCGGGCTTTCACGTCCCGCCTTGATGCCCAAAGGTATTCCAGCTTCTGCCGCCAGCCGCTATCCCCAGCCACAGGGTGACCCCGCTGGGACCGCCGGGGTTGAAAGCCAAAAGGGTGAGCTAAGCCAACTTACCATGTTGTGGACCCAGGGAACGCCACACACCTATGAGGCGTGGCAACCTGACCTCTCGGAGGTCGGTGCAGAGTTTGGAAAGCCACACAGTCCTTGGGCACACCCCGGCGTGTCCAAGGAATGGGCACTTTGTCCTTGCAAAAGTGGGGGAATTCTCCTATATTCGCCACGACCCACAGTCGGCTAAATCATGCAAGCTACAGTGCTGGCCACGGAGCAGGGCTGCGAGACGCAGCACTGGGTCGGCAAGGGAGAACGGTGCCAAAGGCGAGGTGCGACGCAGGCGGTGAGACGCACACGATGGAGCGCAAGTCTGAGGGGGGCAATCGTCATGCTCGCGCTGGTAGCGGTGCAGTGCAAGAACCCTTTTGCCACCCGGGAGGCAGAGCCACCCACCGGGGGACGGACCCCCTGGATCCCACCCACTTCACCCACCCTGGTGCTGGCCAATCTGCGCAACGCCATTGCCGGCAAGAGCGTCGATAACTACCTGCGCTGCCTCAGCGATGGATCGTCCGGCCGCCGCCCATTCGTCTTCATCCCCGACCTTGGTGTTGCGTCGCTGAATCCCGGCTTTTTCGACCGCTGGGGCATCCTCAGCGAGGAGAACTATCTTCGGCAGCTCTTTGCAGTGGTACCTCAGGACTCGTCACATAAGCTGGAGCTTGAGCTGGTCTCGGAGAACTCTTTTCCCGACTCGGCCATGGTGGTAGAAAACTATGTGCTGACCATGCATCACACCCTGAGGGACCCTTCATATCCACGCCAGGCGCAGGGCCAGGCCGAATTCCGTCTCCTGCTGGACCAGCAGAGTGGCTACTGGTACATTTGGCGCTGGCAGGACAGCGGTACAGGCCAGGCCCCTGCGTGGAGCACCTTCAAGGCGGTTTTTGGAAAGTGAGGCGGGGCTCAGCGAGCGAAACGCATGCGCAGACGACGCACATACCGCAGGCCACGCCCTCGGCGAAGAAAGATCGGCTATCTGCTGCTCATCGGTGCGCTGGTCCTGGTGGTCCTCATCGTGAGCGGCAGGCACCGGCGCCCCGGGGCGCATTCGCAGCGCAAGACGCCCTCAGTGGCTGAGCTCCGCTCGGCGGTGCTGCACGAGGCGGCCAGGCACGGCATCGGAGACCAGCACATTACATCGGAGGGGCAGTGGCTCGTCCTCTCTGTTCCGGGGGAAAAGTCCGTCCCAGCCCTGGCCGCGGACATAGCCCGGACCGCGCAGGCCATGGGTGCGACCGTGGAGCATTCTGAGCAAACGCCAGCTGGGGGTTCTGCGCGGCTCGTTCTGCGCCTGAAAGGGCAGGTGGCATTGCGTCTCCGCATCCAAAAGGCGTCGGCTGCTGACCAGGAGGGGCCGCTTATCGCCCTGGTCATCGATGACTTTGGCTACTCGGCGGGGGAATTGGCGAAGGAGCTTCTTAGCCTGCCCTATGCTCTGACCGTGTCCGTGATCCCTGGTCTACCCTTTTCCGCGCACGTGGCCGAACTGGCCGCGGCAGCAGGCAAAGAGGTGATGGTGCACATGCCCATGGAGGCCTTGCACGAAGCAGTAGAAGACCGCGGCTACACGCTGTTTGTCCATCTCAGCGACGAGGAGATCCGCCAGCGAGTGGATAGTGCCATTGCCACTGTGCCGCATGCCGCTGGCCTCAACAATCACCAGGGCTCTCGGGCCACTGCTGACGAGAGGGTGATGACCATCGTGATGCAAGAACTGAAAGAGCGTGGTCTGTACTTTGTGGACAGCCGCACGAACAGCATGAGCATCGCCCACGAGGTTGCCTCCCGCATGCAGGTGCCCTGCACTGTCAATGCCACGTTCCTGGACGTCGAAGCAGACACGGCCAAGGTGCGGCAACAGCTTTGGCGCCTTGCCCATGTGGCAAAGCGGCAGGGGCGCGCACTGGGCATCGGCCACCTGCGTCGGACAACCCTGGAGGCGCTTCGCCAGGAGGTCCCGAAGCTCCAGCAGCAAGGCTACCAGTTTGTGACCGTGTCAAGACTTCTTCGCGTATCCCCGCCCATCGCTTGGCATTCCGCCAGAGAAACCGATCTGAGAAGGTTGGCACAGAGGGGCAGAGTTTGGAGGACTGCACATGCTTAGACTCGGGGTGAACATCGATTTAGTGGCAGTGATCCGTGCGGATCGGCGCGGCAAGGAGCCCAACCCTGTGGCCGCCGCGCTGCAAGCGGAGGTCGGCGGCGCCGACGGCATCGTGGCTACCCTGCGCGAAGACCGGCGCTACTTGACTGAGCGGGACATGGCTTTGCTCAAAGAGACGGTGACTACCCACCTCAACCTGCGCGTGGCCGCGCAAGAAGAGATGGCCAAGAGGGCAGTGGCCATCCTGCCCGACATGGTGACCCTGATCCCTCCCTTAGCGCAGGGCGTAGTGCCAAGCACGGGACTGGACGTGGCTGCGGGTCCGGAGGCATTGGAGGACCTCGTGGCCACCTTGCGCTCCAGCAACATCGTGGTGGCGGTGCGCATCGAGCCGGATTTGCGGCAGGTGAAAGCTGCCGCCCACGTCGGCGTCGACTACGTGGAACTGAACACGACACCGTTGGCCATGGCGCAGGATTTGGACGCCCAGACCGAACAATTGGAGAAACTGCGGGCGGCAGCGTTGGCAGCGAGCAAGCTGGGACTAGGGATCAGTGCTGCCGGAGGGTTGAACTTCCAGAACGTACGCGAGGTGGCAAAGATTCCCCAGATCGAAGAAGTCAACATCGGCCATGCGCTCGTCTGTCGTGCCCTCCTGGTGGGACTGGCCCAGGCGGTGCGCGACATGACGACCCTTCTTCGAGAGTGCAGCCCCCCGGCGAGTGACTAAGCAGAACCAAAAGAGGAGTGCCGAATCGTGGAGAGCGCTGACAGGTTGCGAGAGCTATTCCCTGAGCTAGGTATGATTGACGATGAGGGCCTGCGCGAGAAGACGCTGGCAGTCATGGTCGACGCCTTAGCGCGCGGCGGCTGGTCGACCGAGGACCTTGCCACCATGCCCTTCACGCTCCTCATCCCTAACTGCAAGGTGAGTTACTTGACCCACGTGCGGGCAGTCACCCAAATCGCCATCAGAGCCGCCCAGGCGTTGTCTGAGCACTATGCGGGTCACCTCTCCCTGAACAAGGATGTGCTGGTGGCCGGCGCGTTGCTGCACGATGTGGGCAAGCTCCTGGAGTTTCGGCGCGATGCCACTGGGTTCGCCAAGAGTACCGGCGGTAAACTCCTGCGCCACCCGTTCAGTGGCGCTGGCTTGGCGGTGGCCCACGGCCTGCCCGACGAAGTGGTGCACGTCATCGCCGTGCACGCCAAAGAAGGGGACGGCGGCTACCGCAGCCCAGAGGCAGTCATCGTGCATCACGCCGACTTTATCACCTTTGAACCGTTGCGCGGTTGAGCGATCAAGCACAGGGAGTGCGCATGGAACAACTATTCGAGCCATTCAAAATCAAGGTTGTCGAACCCATCAAGCGCACCACGCGTGAGGAACGCGACCGCTTGCTGCGCGATGCGGGGCTGAATGTGTTCAACCTGCCCGCCGAAAGCATCCTCATTGACCTGCTCACCGATAGCGGCACCTCGGCGATGAGCGACAACCAGTGGGCCGGGATGATGTTGGGCGATGAGTCCTACGCCGGCAGCCGCAACTACTTTCACCTGGAAGAGACCGTGCGTAGGATCTTCGGCTTCAAGCACATCATCCCTACGCACCAAGGACGCTCTGCCGAGAATCTCCTCTTCTCGGTGACGGTGACCAAGGGCAAAGTAGTTCCCAACAACAATCACTTCGACACGACGCGCGCCAACGTCCTCCATAACGGTGGCGTGCCCTTGGACCTGGTAATTGACGAGGGGCGCGACCCCCATCTTGACCATCCCTTCAAGGGGAACATGGACCTGGTCAAGTTGCAGGGGGCAATTGACACGTACGGCCCGGAGAACATCCCCCTGTGCATGATCACTGTGACCAACAACAGCGGGGGCGGTCAGCCAGTGTCCATGGAGAACATTCGCAAGACCAAGGAGCTGCTCAGCAGGTACGGCATTCCGCTCTTTTTCGATGCCTGTCGGTTCGCCGAGAACTGCTACTTCATCAAGGAGCGGGAGGAGGCGTACCGGCACACCCCAGTCATCGATATCGCCCGCGAGATGTTTTCCTACGGCGACGGCTGCACCATGAGCGCCAAGAAGGATGGTCTGGTCAACATCGGCGGCTTCCTGTGCATGAATGATGACAAGCTGTGCGAGAAGGTATCCAACCTGCTCATCCTGGTGGAGGGCTTTACGACCTACGGAGGCCTGGCAGGCAGAGATCTGGAGGCGATCGCGCGGGGCCTGGAGGAGGTGCTGAACGAGGACTATCTCCGCTTCCGCATCGGGCAGGTGCGCTATTTGGGGGACCTGTTGGACCAGGCGGGGGTGCCGATCCTTAAGCCAGTGGGTGGCCATGCCGTATACCTGAACGCCCGCGAGTTTCTGCCGCACATCCCACAGGCTCAGTTCCCCGGCCAGGCGCTGGTGGTGGCTCTTTACCGAGAGTTCGGCATTCGCGCCGTGGAAATCGGCAGTCTGATGTTTGCGGAGAAGGACCCGGCCACCGGCGAGGTTCGCTATCCGGCCTTGGAACTGGTGAGGCTGGCCATACCCAGGAGGGTCTACACCACCACGCACATGAACTATGTCGCCGATGCGGTCATTCGCCTTTACCAGATGCGCGATACCATCAAGGGGCTGCGGCTGGTCTACGAGGCGCCGCTGCTGCGCCACTTTACGGCACGGCTCGAGGAGGTGGCGTGATTCGCGCGGTGCTGTTCGACTTCGACGGGGTGATTGGCGACACCATGTCGTGGCACTTGGCCGCGTGGAAAGAAGTGTTGGGCTCGGTGGGCATCGAGCTGAAACCGGAGATGGTGCTGAAGAACGAGGGGCGGCCGGCGGCAGAAATCGCCATGATCATTGCCAGCACCGTGGGCGTGCCTCTCTCGCCGGAAAAGGCAGAGGAGGTGGCACGCCGCAAGAACGAGCGTTTCCGGGTCATTCATCGGGCCTCGGCAGCGCCGGGCGCTCTTGAGTTGGTCACGGAGCTCAAGCGTCGGGGCGTGAAGGTAGCGCTGGTGACCGGCACGGAACGCGCCAACGTGACGGCCGTGCTGCCCGCTGAGCTGGTGCACATGTTCGATGTCATCATCGCCGCAGGAGACGCGGCGCGCGGTAAACCCTACCCCGACCCCTATTTGCTTGCGGCGCAGAGGATGGGTGTGCCGCCAAGCAAGTGTCTGGTGGTGGAGAATGCCCCCTCCGGCATTCAGGCAGCGCGGGCGGCTGGCATGGCGTGCGTGGCTTTGCGCACCACCCTCGATGACGAGTACTTGGCGGACGCCGACCTGGTCCTTGCTGACCTGCGCGCCCTTCACGCGCACCTGGACGCATTGAAGGTCGGAAAGCGGTCGCGCAGAAAAATGGCTTGATTTTTCTTAGCTGTTTGGCTACATTTGCGTGCGCACAACAGAGAATCTGGAGGTCGCCTCGAGTCGATTCTTGCTAGGGATTTGTCCGATTGCTGCATGCTTCATGGTCTGAGAACGCGTTCGATTTCCTAGCGGCTCGGAGGGCGACGTTGCCTTTTGGCTTGTGGACCGGGTGCCGACCGAGCAGACATCCGGTCTTTTTGTATGAGGGTGGATAATGCGTTTCGCCTGCGGGCTCATTGTGGCCCTGTGCACATGGCTGGCGTGCAGCTCAGAGCCGCCCAACCGCTGGGAGGCCGATGCACCGCGCATCGTGGAGATCAGGGTGCCGGCGGTGCTCAATCGCTCGCAAACGTACCTTCTCCAGGCCGTGGTCGCCGACCCGCAGGGAGCATCTGACGTACGCTTTGTGCTCATAACACGCTACGCACAGGGGAGCGCCGTCGCCACCGACACCTTGTGGGACGATGGCGCGTTCCTGCACTCAGACGATGGGGAC
This sequence comes from Calditrichota bacterium, assembly GCA_014359355.1. Lineage (NCBI taxonomy): Bacteria > Pseudomonadati > Calditrichota > Calditrichota bacterium. The sequence continues at coordinate 33,044 of JACIZP010000174.1, forward strand.
GACATTGCCAAGGACGGCATCTTTTCGCAGCGGGTCAGTTGGACCTCAGCACAGAGCGGCGCGGAGAGCCTTTCCCTGGAATTCCGCGCCGTGGACCAGGCGGGCCACTGGTCGGACACGGTAGTCAAGACTGTGCTGCTGCGCCCCAACGCGCCGCCACAGATTCTCCACCTGAGCGTACCGGACACGCTGCCCAGCGGCTTTGCGGGGAGCTACCTGTTCTGTGCCGATGTATTCGATTCGCAAGGCGTGGCTGACGTCAGCATGGTCAGTTTTCGCGCCTTACAAGGAGGAGCCTGGGCCTTCGAGGGTCTGCTGGTGGATGATGGCACTCAAGGAGATGAAGTCGCTGGCGACGCGCGCTTTTCCATGCGCGTGGAGGCAGCCTTTGCCGCCGGCAAGAAGGGGGAGTACCAGCTTATCTTCGTCGCAGCAGATTTGGGGGGAGCGCACAGCCCTGAGGTGCAGGCGCAGCTCTTCATCGGCAACGGACCGCCGCTGCTGAGCCAATTGAGCCTGCCAGACTCCGTGAGCAAGCCGGCGAGCGGCGCCATCTTCGTGCCAATTACCGTGGCGGTGAGCGACCCCCAGTCGCTGGCCGACATCAAGCGCGTCGGCTTCACTTCGCAGAAGCCAGATCTGTCCTATGCCAACGGCGGGCAACCGATCCCGATGGTGGACAACGGCCTGCCGTTTGACCCGCTGGTGAATCAGGCCTACGGTGACCAGGTGGCTGGCGACGGAGTGTTTACTTTCACGCTGGTGGTGTATGCCGATCAGGAGGCGAGCAAGTGGGACCCGCGGGGCACTCCGATCCAGCAGGGGTGGTACACCTTTACCTTCCAGGCGGAGGACAAAGTTGGAAACACCAGTGATGCTATTGCCCGCCGTTTCAAGATCAAGTAGCCGCGTGCGTAGAATGTGGCGCTCGGCCCTCGTCGCAGGGCTCCTCGTCGCCATTGTCCCTGTTGCCAGCAGTGCGCAAGTGCTGGGCAAGTCAGGCTATCACTTCGACCAGCCTGCGCCGGTGCCGCGGCTGGCAGGCAACGCGGTCACAGACATTTTGCTCGCGGGGGGAAAGATATGGGCAGGCACCGGTGGCGGGCTCAGCGTGAGCGAGGACGGAGGCAGGAGTTGGCGTTCCTATTCCCGCGCCCACGGCCTCGGCAAAGGAGGCGTCTCGGCACTGGCAATACGCGGGGATACCATCTGGACAGCCACTGCCTTCGACACGCTCATCACCAACATCGGCTACCTGCCGGCAGGCGGCGGGCTCTCCTACAGCATCGACGGAGGAGCCACCTGGCAGTGGATCCCCCAGCCTGGTCCGACCCCTGTGCAAAACGTCACCTACGACATCGCTCTCACCGGCGAGGCGGTCTGGATCACCAGCTGGGGAGGCGGGCTGCGACGGTCGCTAGACATGGGTCAGACCTGGGAGGTGGTGACGCCCGATACCTTTCTTTTCGACCCCTACGGCAATCTCAACCACCGCGCCTTCGCGGTGATCGCCGTCGAGGACACGCTCTGGGTCGGCACTGCTAAAGGCATCAACAAGTCCATTGACGGCGGCCGCACATGGCTGAACATGAACCACCAGAATCAGCCGCAGCCTATTTCGGGCAACTTCGTGGTGGCTCTTGCCCATCAGCGCTATGAGGGCAAGTCCCTCTTGTGGGCGGCGACCATTGAGGCGGAGGATCCGGATGAGTTCCGTGCGGTCTCCGTGTCCGACGACGGCGGCAAGAGCTGGCGCACGGTACTGCGCGGCGAGTTTGTGCATAACTTCGGCTTTGACCCGGTCGCTGGCACCGTCTATGCGGTCTCCGACAACGGCCTTTGGAAGTCCGTGGCGCCCGATTCCTTTCTTGTCTTTCCGCCCATCGTCGATGCCAATACGGGGGAGCGCGTCTACACCACGCAATTCTATTGCGCGGCCTTGGGCCAGGACGGTTACCTCTGGGTGGGCACGGCCGACGGGCTGGCCAGAACCAACAACAACGGCTTCACCTGGCAGGTGTTTCGGGCCTATGTGCCCACCGGTACCGCAGGAGCGCCGCGCACCTACGCTTACCCGAACCCGTTTTCGCCGATGCGCCACAACCAGCTGGGCGCGGATGGCTATGTGCGCTTCCAATACAACACGACCAAGCCCACGCGGGTCACCATCCGCATCTACGATTTCGCTATGGATCTTGTGGCCACGGTGGTCGAGGGCAAAGCAAGGCCGGTTGGGGATTTCAGCGAGGCGTGGAACGGTCGCAATGACGGTGGCGACCTCGTGGCCAATGGGGTTTACTTCTACCGCCTGGACATCGAGGGCGAAGGCACGTTCTGGGGCAAGGTGATGATTCTGAATTGACTGGAGGAGCGATGAGGAGGCGGCTGTTAAGCGGGGTGATGGGCGTCGGCTGGTTGTTGCTGGGCTCCGTGGCCTTGGCAGGGGAGGGCATCGGCGGCTACGCGGGGGCGTTTCTTCGCATGGGGGTGACTCCCCGAGCTCAGGCAATGGGGGACGCCTTCGTGGCAGTGCCCGAGGGGCCATGCATTGGCCTGTACAACCCAGCAGGGGTAGCGCTGCTCAGCGGGCCACAGCTGACTGCGAGTGCGGGCGCCTTGGCCTTGGATCGTTCCCTCTACGTGCTTGGTTTCGCGTTGCCCATTCACCCCAAGGGCATTGGCGCCATGGATGGTGGCCTCGGGCTGACGTGGGTCCACGGTGCAGTGCATGACATCGACGGCCGCGACGCGGACGGCGTGCACATTGGAACATTCTCCAATGCAGAGAACGCTTTCGTCTTCACCTTTGCGGTGCGGCCCCATCGTGCGGTAGCGGTGGGCATGACCGGAATGATCCTCTACAACCGCCTGCCTGGCGTGACTCGCGACAACGGAACTCTGACCAGCTCAGGGGTTGGCGTGCACCTGGGTGTGGCTGCCATGCCTGTGACCGGACTGGTGGTGGGGGCGGCAGTGCACAACATCAATGCCAAGTACACGTGGAACACCGAGAGCGTCTACGAGCGCGGCACCAGTGTGGTGGACCGCTTCCCGCTCGCGTTGCGCGCCGGGGCTTCCTATCGCCCGGCCTGGGGTTGGCTGCTGGCCAGCGCGGAGCTGGAACAGAGCGACAAGCAGGGCACATTGTACCGTCTTGGCGTAGAAGCCACCATCAGCCGGCAGTTAGCGCTGCGCGCCGGGGTGGACAACGGTCGACTGCGCTGCGGCCTTGGTTTCAGCTTTCCGGTGTTCGGTCGGGCCGTGGCGTTGGACTATGCCTTCCTGCCTACCGTCGAGGGTCTTGCCGCCGACCACATGTTCGCCTGGGTCTTCCACTTCTAACCGCAGGAGCGGCTCATGCATCGTTGGCTCTCTCTGGGGATATTGCTATTAGCAGGAACCGCATGGGCAGGGCAGTCCGGCCGAACTGGATTTGCTCTCCTCAGGATGAACTCGGGCGCCAGGACGGCCGCCCTGGCAGGGGCAGGAACTGCCTCCGCGGTCGACGCGAGCGCTGCCCTCGCCAACCCGGCCGGTCTGCCCGCCTTGCGCGGCAGCGAGGTGTATCTCGCGCACGAGGAGTGGCTGCAAGGCATCGACCACGACCTCCTGGCAGTGGCAATTGTCGGCAGGAACAGCGCCTGGGCGTTGAGCCTGGCCCATCTAGCGGTGGGGGACATCGAGCTGCGCACTATGCCCTCCACTGAGCCGCTGGCTTCGGTTTCGGCACATGAGGTGGTTCTCGGCCTAAGCCATGCACGCCAGGTGCACGAGCGGCTGCGCCTCGGCATTACGGCGAAGTACTTGTATGACAAAATCTACCTCGACACTGCGGGAGGCCTGGCCGTGGATGTCGGTGCTTTGTACGAGACCGGCTGGTACGGCTTAACGTGCGGCGCAGCTGTGCGCAACCTAGGCGCCACCGGACGCCTGCGCGACGAGCGCGTAGCCTTGCCGTACCAGGTGCAAGCAGGACTCTCTAGGCAGGTGGATCTTCCGGCCCTGCAGAGCAAGTTGCTCGTGGTGGCGGACGTCCTTTTCGAGCGAGGGGAGAGCGCAAAGCTATTGTTGGCGATGGAAGGCCTGTTGCGCGACATCGTGGCGGTGCGCCTGGGCTATGCAGCAGGCTACGACTCGCGAGGGCTCTCGTTCGGCATCGGCCTTGCCAGTGGCCGCTACCGCTTGGATTATGCCTACACACCCTTCGAAAATGATCTGGGCAATGCGCAGCAAGTTTCTCTTTCTATTGGTCTGAGCAAACGGTAACTTCGCAGGAGGTGAGAGATGGCAAAATATCGCATCGCGTGGCTACCGGGTGATGGCATCGGCAAGGATGTGATGGAGGCGGCGCGTATCGTCCTCGACAGGCTCGAGTTCGATGCCGAATATGTGCCCGGGGACATCGGCTGGGAGTTCTGGTGCAAGGAAGGCAACCCACTCCCGGATCGCACCATCAAGCTCCTGAAGGAGACCGAT